>CAZXPD010000059.1:0-12538 GCA_964643065.1 uncultured Gammaproteobacteria bacterium
TCCTCCTCGTGATGACGGCATGAAACTATAGAAAGAAGCAACGACCTTGCGATGCCGTGTCTTGGCACGGCATGACGGTTTGGAGATAATAGGCTGCAAAATGGGTGCAGTTTTTTGGGAAATGTTACCTTTTGCATGGGTGCAGGTTGCCTTTTAATGGGTGCACTGCATCCTGAATTTAGGTGCATTTTGCTCGAAAAAGGCTGCAAATAGGATGCAAAATTGCAAAAAAAGGTCAAAAAAGTATGCTCAAAACCCTATGTTTTCCATAGGTTTAGCGTATGTTTAGCGTGTTTTTTAACAGAAATTTCTGTAACGTGTGTTATATACACTTGTTTTTTCTGGAGGGGAAGAAACATTGTCGGCGCGCGATACACACCTTATGGACTGTGTCTGGGCACGGCATAACGGGGTTATAGGTCTTATGAGGTTTATTTACAACATTAACCTACCAGGGGACTGTTGACGGATAGAAAAAATGAGCTTTTAAACTATTCGTCACCATTCTCATCAGCTCACAGCCGGCATAAAGAAATTTTTTATTACCTTTATTCTGAGCAATTTTTAATTATATTCGGAAAGTCTTTGTAGTAATATTGTTTTACAGTATATGTTGAGAGAGGATTACAACTTATGAAAATATGTGTTTTGGGTGCCGGCGCCATAGGCGGCTTTGTTGGTGCCAGAATGGTAAATGCCGGCATAGATGTAACTTTTATAGACAGAGGCCCGATGCTGGAAGCTCTTAAAACAAAAGGTTTCGGCGTAAAAAGTTTTTTGGGAGATTTTAAAGTAACAAATCTTGATGCAACAGATGATTTCAGTGTATTAAAAGATGCCGACATTATTCTTTTAAGTGTAAAATCATACAGCACGGAAGCCCTTGCAAAACAGCTAAAAGAAGTGATTTCAAAAGACGCCTATGTTGTTTCGCTTCAAAACGGAGTTGAAAACGAAGATGTGCTTGCAAAATATCTCGGTGCCGAAAGAGTTATGGGCGCTGTTGTTTATATTTCCTGTAATATGCCCGAATTAGCCGAAGTTAATCATACTTCCATGAACAAACTTATTTTTGGCGAAATGGACGGCAAAACAACCCCAAGAATTAAAACTTTATGTTCTTTAATTGAAAAAGCCGGATTCGAAACCGAAATAAGTCCCTGCATAAAGCAGAAACTCTGGGGCAAACTCATGATGAACGCACCGTTTAACGGTTTTACCGCTTTAATCAGAGGAACTATGAAAAACTACCACGAAGTTCCCGAAGCTAAAGAATGTTTTATGAGGACTGTAAAAGAAGTTCAAGCCGTAGCAAAAGCTGAAGGCTATGAACTGACAGAAGAAGATATACAAAAAGTAATAGATTTCTCCAATTCCGAAGGTTTTTTACATTCAAGGTCGTCCACTCTGGGTGATATTGAAGCCGGCAGACCGGTTGAAATAGATGTTCTTCAGGGAGCTGTTGTAAAATATGCCAAAAAGCACAATATAGACGTGCCTATGAATGAGTTAATATATTCATTAATTAAAATGGGACTTCAATAAATGAAGAAAATCAAGGTTTTGACTGTATTCGGCACAAGGCCTGAAGCCATTAAAATGGCTCCCGTTGTCATGGAATTGAACAAATACCCCGAAATCTTTGACAGCAAGGTTTGTGTTACCGCACAGCACAGGTCAATGCTTGATCAGGTCCTGAATCTTTTCAGTATCAAACCTGATATTGACCTGAACATTATGAAACATAATCAGGATTTATGGACTCTTACTTCAGGCGTGCTTCTCAAAATGAAAGAAGTCATAGAAGGAACAACGCCGGATATTATGCTTGTTCACGGCGATACAACAACCACTCTGGCTGCAAGTCTTTCGGCATATTATTCAAAAGTTGCCGTAGGACACGTTGAGGCCGGTTTAAGAACTTTCAACAAATACTATCCTTTTCCCGAAGAAATTAACAGAGTTGTAGCCGATGCCGTTTCTTCATATCATTTTGCCCCCACGCAGCGCTCGGTTAATAATCTTATTAATTCCGGCGTAAGCCAAGAAAGTATTTATTTAACGGGAAATACGGTTATTGACGCATTATTGCACACCGTAAACAATCACAAAACCGATTTATCTTCGCTTGATTTGAATAAAAACCTCAAAATCATACTTCTGACTTCTCACAGAAGAGAGAATTTCGGTGAACCGCTCGAGAATATTTGTATGGCAGTTAAAAAACTGGTCAAAGCAAACAAGAACATTCAGGTTGTTTACCCCGTGCATCTAAACCCAAATGTAAGAGAAACTGTTTTCAAAATGCTAGGGAATATTGACAGAGTTAAACTTATAGAGCCGCTGGATTATGCGCCTTTTGCGAGTTTAATGAAACAATCGCACATAATACTCACAGACTCCGGCGGAATACAGGAAGAAGCCCCTTCTCTGGGTAAGCCTGTCCTTGTTTTGAGAGATGAAACGGAAAGACCTGAAGCGGTAGAATTTGGTACCGTAAAGCTTGTAGGTCCGAATACCGACAAAATTATAACCGTTGTGCAGGAACTGCTTGATTCGGAAGAAAAATATAAAGCGGTTAGCAGCGCAGTAAACCCATACGGTGACGGGCTGGCTTCGCAAAGAATAATTGAAGCGTTAAAAAGTTTTAAAAAATAATAGAGGATATGTAAAAAGCCGCGTCTTTTAAACAAAATTTAAAAATTATCAGGCCATTTAAACGAAGAATGCAATACTCTGATAATTTCAACTGTATTATTTATTATCCTGTAAGGAACTATATAAGGATAGTTTGTTATTATTAATTCTCTGGTGCCAAGAACCCTTCCTGCTCTCCCTATAGAAGTATTTTGAGGTATAAGAGTTTCAACAGATTTTATAATATGCAGGACAACGTCAACAGCAGCTGAGGGATTATCATTATAAATGTATTTGTGTATATTATCTAAATCTTCGCAAGCAGCTTCCGTCCATTTAATGTGCACCCTTTTGCTCCCATTTCTGTTTTAATTCTTCGTGGTTTATTAATTTACCTTCATCAGCCTGTTTTAAACCCTTTTTAATAGCAGATATCTGCCATTCTTGAAGATCACAATAATTACTGATGGCTTCAATAGCAATATAAGATCTTGTTCTGCCTGTTGCATCCGCGACTAATTCAAGTTTATTTTTTAACTCTTCCGGAAGCCGCAATGAAAAATTTTCTTTAGCCATTAAAAGTACCTCAATGTAATACTATATATTACATTATATTACATTTCTGTGAAAATTCAATCTCGCCTGAATTCTCCTGAATTTTACTGCTTAAGATTAGCCAGATCTTCCTCAATCTGAATTCTGGAAAGATAAGAAAAATCATCCAACTCCAGAACTTTTATCAAATGGTATTTTGCTTCTTCAACTTCACCCGACAGTTTATAAACTTTAGCAATTTCGCAGTGAAGAACAGGGCTTTCGGGATTTGAAACAAGCGCTGTTTCAAGACAGTCAACGGCTTCGTTAAATTTTGAATCTTTGGAATATATTCCCGCAAGATTAACCCATGCTTCAATATCTTTGGGGTTATATTCGACTGTTTTTTTGAAATAATCCGTTGCTTCTTTGATTTTACCCTGCTGACAGTAAATACAGCCGATGTTATAATATGCCCAGCTGTAATTCGGGCTGTATTTCAGAACTTCATGGTATTCCCCGAGCGCCTTTTCGGTATTGCCCAGTTTTCGATATTCGAAAGCAAGGTTAAAATGAGCAAAAATATCGTCAGGCTTTAATTTTATACATATTTGGTAGTGCTCTGTCGCTTCATCGGTAAGATTTTTTCTTGAGCAAAGACATCCGAGGTTGAAATGGGCATTTTCGTCTTCACTGTCAAGCTCGATAGTTTTTCTGTACTCTTTTTCGGCTTCTTCGTATTCATGCCTGTTATCCAGAACATAAGCAAGGTTGTAATGATAATCAGCTGTTTGGGGCGAAAGTTTCACAGCCGCTCTGTATGCTTTTTCGGCGGGAAGCGGCATGTTGAGCTTTTCAAAAATTATTCCCAGATTGTAAAAAATATCTGCATCATCGGAAAAGAACCTGATAAGGTACTTAAAATGCTTTAAGGCTTCTTCGCAAAAACCTCCCTCAAGGAGCTTTTCTGCATAAAGCCTCCTTAAACTCAAATCAGAAGGGTTTTGTTTAATTTGAGCTTCAAGGTCTTTAAGGTTTTTATCGGTCAATTCTTTCATTATTACAGTATTATTAAGTCCTATCTTTTATTTTAAAACCCAAATTAATAAACTGTCTATAAAAGATTTTTTTATTTTTCGTGAAATTATTTTGCTTGAAGAATATCAGTCAGAATTGAAGAATTACTATAACTGCTCTTTAATGTAATTTTGAGTAAATCTTCAAGAAGAAATTATGCCTTTTTCCACAAATATAAAATTCATTAAAGATAAATGAAATTGGTTAATATTATTGATTTTACAGACTTGGTTTAACTAACTCTGACTTGTAATTTTATCAACTTTCCTTGCTACATCAAAAATTGAAGGAAAAGATTGTGGGCCGGAAATTTTTATACCGTCATTTCTTTCCAATTGAGTAGAACCGTCAGAAAAAATCTGCCAATTGTTTTTATCAAGGGAAACTGTCATAACGGGCTTAGGAACATCTTGTCTGTTGATTTTAATCCTGCAGATACGTTTAGGCACGTGAATTCCAGCTTTTGTAGGGCTGACGGTAACAAAGTTGAACATCTTAATATCCTTATTAAACTTTATAGCACTCTTATAATATAATTCGCACAAAAAAATAGTTGTCATTTTTTAATATAAAATTTAACATAAATTAACATGAATCGGCTTTTTCTAAGAGGCAAAGCCTATTTACAAGATAGATGTAAATTTGGATTTACTCTTTCGAAAGAGCATTTGCGCCGCTGACGACTTCAAGAAGCTCTTGTGTAATAGAAGATTGCCTTGCTTTGTTGTACAAAAGAGTCAAATACTGTATCATCTCTTCGGCGTTCTTGGTGGCATTTGCCATAGCGTTCATCCTTGCGGAAAGCTCGCTTGCGTAAGATTCTGCCATAGCCTGATAAACCCTGTTAGAGATATAAAGCGGAACGATTTTTTTCAGAATCTCTTCAGAATTCGGCTCGAATATCATTTCTGCCCTATGCATTCCCTGCTCAGCCATTTTTAATTCTTTCGGGATTTCAACCGGAAGTACCTGCCAGTTTTGAACTTCATAAGAAAGCAAAGATTTAAAAGCCGTTGTGATGATTTCGACGGAATCAATTTCTTCCCTGACATAAAAGTCTGCTAAATCCTCGGCTATTACATTAGCGACAACAACAGTCGGCATGGGCGATAGTTTAGGATAAGAATCTGCTATATCAACAGTTTCGTGCCGTAAAGCATTGATGCCTTTTGTTCCCACAATGAAAAGTTTTGATTCCACTCCCTGTCTTTTAAGTTCTTTTACTCTCTGAAGAGCTTTTCTGACTGTATTTGCGTTAAATGCACCCGCCAATCCTCTGTTTGAGGTTATAACAAGCAGTCCGACCGTTTTTACAGCTCTTTTTTTGAGAAGTTTGGGATAATTATCAATCGCTCTTTCAAAAACGAGATTTGGTGCATTGATTTCAAACCCCGTTGAAAGAAGTTTTTGAAATGCCCTTAGAATTTCATGCGAATAAGGTCTTCCGGCTTTAACAAGGGCTTCAGCTTTTTTTACCTTTGCCGCAGAAACCAGCCTCATTGCCTGAGTTATTTTTTGAGTGTTCTTAACACTGCCGATTCGTCTCTTTATATCTCTTAAATTAGGCATATTTTTTCCTTAAACACTTACAAATAAGCTGTCTCTGAATTTTTCGAGATTTCTCAAAAGTTCCTGTTCCTCTTGCTCGGAAGGTTTGGAGCCTTCGTTCAATTTTGTTTCAAGGGTTTTGAGATTTATTGCCAAATATTTAAACCACTCGCTTTTAAATTCCTGAATTCTGTGGTTACTTACTTTATCCAGTACTCCTTTATTGGAAGCAAACAGCATGGTATATTCTTGAGCAACTGACAGAGGTTCGTATTGCGGCTGTTTAAGAACCTCAATAAGCTTCTGTCCTCTTAACAACTGCTCTTGAGTTGCTTTGTCAAGTTCGCTTGCGAACTGAGCAAAGGCTTCAAGCTCTCTGTACTGTGCGAGGTCTAACCTTAACTTGCCTGCAACAGATTTTATTGCTTTGGTTTGAGCGGCTCCGCCTACCCTTGAAACAGATATGCCAGCATTAATGGCAGGTCTTATACCTGCGTTAAACAGGTCAGTTTCAAGGAATATTTGTCCGTCAGTAATACTGATAACATTTGTCGGAATGTATGCGCTGACATCGCCGGCTTGTGTTTCTATGATAGGCAAAGCAGTGAGGCTTCCTCCGCCGAGAGCATCGGATAGTTTGGCAGCGCGCTCCAGTAATCTCGAATGAAGGTAGAAAACATCACCGGGATAAGCTTCTCTGCCGGGAGGTCTCTTTAATAAAAGACTCATTGCTCTGTATGCCCAGGCATGTTTTGTGAGGTCATCATAAACTATAAGAACGTGTTTTCCTTGTTCCATAAATTCTTCGCCGATTGAACATCCGGCAAATGGTGCTATATATTGCAGAGGCGCTGTTTCTTCAGCCGTACCTGAAATTATTATTGTATAATCCATTGCTCCGTTTTCCTGAAGAACCTTTGCAATTTGGGCAACCGTGCTTGTTTTTTGACCTATTGCAACATAGATGCATATTACGTCAAAATTCTTCTGATTTATGATTGTATCTATTGCAATGGCGGTTTTTCCGGTTTGTCTGTCGCCGATTATAAGTTCTCTTTGACCTCTTCCTATCGGAGTTAACGCGTCTATTGAGGTTAAACCTGTTTGAAGAGGCTCATGAACGGATTTTCTTTGAATAATTCCCGGAGCAATTCTTTCGACAGGTCTGGTTTTTTGGTAGCTAATCGGTCCTTTGCCGTCAACCGGTTCGCCTATCGGGTTGATAATTCTGCCGATTAATCCATCTCCCACGGGGATTGATGCAATTCTGCCGGTTGTTTTAACGGCAGTACCTTCTTTGATTTCGGTGTAATCACCAAGTATAACAGCGCCCACACTGTCTTCGTCAAGGTTTAATACAAGTCCCAAAGTCCCTTTTCCGTCATCGAACTCTACAAGCTCGCTTGCCATAGCTTTACCAAGTCCGTAAATCCTTGCAATCCCATCTCCAAGCTCTATAACGGTACCGGCATCCGAAACCTCGACAGAGGTTTGGTATTTTTCGATTTTTGTTCTAATCAGCGAACTGATTTCATCAGGTCTAATGACTGCCATATCTTATTCCTTTATATTAATTGCTTTCTCATATTTTCCAATTTTGTTTTAATACTTCCGTCAATAATTCGGTCTTCGGCTTTTATAATCATCCCGGCAATTATTTCCGGCTGAACTTTGCATGCAATATTGACATTTTTATCTAAAATTCTGCCCAGAACAGCTTTTACCTTTTCCTTAATTTCGGAAGATATTTCAACTGCGGTAATAACTTCCGCTTCCATAATATTTCTTTTTTTGTTCAATATTTTGCCGTACTGCCGGACAATTGACCGTAAAACAAACAATCTGTTTCTGTCAATGAGCAATTTAACAAGATTTAGAGTATAATCATTGACCGCATTTTTAAAAACAGTTTCCAGAACTTCTTTTTTATCAGCCAAAGGTATGGATGGGTGATGCATAAAACTGTTTAAATCCTGAGATTCTTTAAAAACATTGTTTATTGTCTGCAAATCCGAATAAAAGACATCGAGAAGATTATGTTTTTCTCCAAGCTCAAACAGAGCCTGCGCATATCTTTGTCCTATTATTGATAGTCTGTCTGCTTTATCTTCTTTCATATGCCGTTATTCTACCTTTTTATATCTTCCAAATTTTCGATGTCTTTTAAAAAGTCTTCAATATATTTTTTGTGGGTTTCTTCATTCATTGAGTTTTTAATATGCTCCTCTGCCGTTTTAAAAGAATAATCCGAAATATTTTTTTCGATTTCGTATAGAGCGGAGTTTTTGTCGGCTTCGATGATTTTTTCTGTTTTTGCCGACAAATCTCTTACCTGAGAATTAGCTTCTTCGATAATTTTTCCGGAAAGAGCATTTGCCAAGTCTTCTCCGTCCTTTTTGATTTGAAGAACTTCATCATCTGACTTTGACAACTTTGTTTCAATATTCTTTATTTCTCTTTCTGAGTTGTGTTTTTCCCGTTCGGAATTTTCAATTTTATGTTTGATTTGCAGTTGTTTTTTTTCAAAAGCAGAAAAAAGTTTTTGTTTTTTAGCAATCCAAACAAGGAAAGCTATTACCAAAAGCAAATTTAAAACATTAGATTTTAAAATTGTGTTTATAATACCGGAAATTCCGCCGTGATTAACTGCTGCTTCAGCGCTCAAAAGATAAAGTCCCGTTAATGTCATTTTTCTCCCTCCAGAACCTTATTTATGGTTTCTAAAGGTATTGCCGGAGTTTGAATTTGGTTTCCGAGCACTTTTTTAACAATGCTATGGGCAAATTCGCCGATTTGCATCTTCAGGACTTTTTCCGCCTCTGATTTTTCCTGTTGTGTCAGTTCTTTTGCATTTTTTACTTTTTCGGCTTCAATATCGGAATTCTCTTTCATGATAGAAGCCTTTTCCATTGCCGCAGATGATGTAGCTTTTGAAATAACTTCATTTACGGAAATTTTAGTCTGAAGTATCTTTTCATGATAATTTTTCAATAACTCTTCGGACTTATTAAACAAATCCTGAGCATCTTTTTTATTTTTGTCTATGTAAGATTCTCTTTCGTTACGGATTTTTGTCATCGGAGCATAAAAAATCATCTGCATCACAAATGCAAAAATAATAAAACTAACCGCTATAACAATCAGCGTACCGTCAAGTTCAAGAAGCATTGTTTTCTCTCTCTTTTTTATGCGGCGAATACGTATTTGGCAAGAAGAATAAGCACGATAAGAAGAGCATACAATGCAAGAGCTTCCATGAACGCCAACCCTATAAACATTGTCGTTCTTGCTTTTCCTTCTGCTTCAGGCTGGCGTGCCATTGCGTCAATAGCTGCTGCAACTGCCGTACCCATGCCAATGCCGGGACCTATGGTTGCCAGACCTATACAAAGTCCCATCGATAATATTGCTGCTGATTTCGGATCCATTGTTTCCTCCTTTATAAATTAATGATGCTCGCTTGTAACGGCTGAAATATATGATGCCGCGAGCACCGCAAAAATAAACGCCTGTATAAATGCCACAAATAATTCAAATAACATCATCGGAACGGGAAGCACCAACGGCACAAAACTAAGTATGACCATAATAATGACTTCTCCCGCCAATATGTTTGCAAAAAGCCTTATTGAGAGTGACAGAGGTCTTGTAAAGTCTTCGAGAACATTTAACGGAGCTATGAACCAGAACGGCTCCAGATAATGTTTAAAATGTTTTAAGCCTTTTTTAAATATTCCCGCGCTTATATAATAAACGGAAACTATTAAGGCAAGAGCCACGGTTACGTTAAGGTCATTTGTGGGTGAAGCAAATTCGCCTTCTTTTAAATGGATTAATTTCCATGGGAGCTGTCCGAGAAGGTTGGATATAAGTATAAACAAAAACAAAGAAGCAATAAGAGGAACATGTTTTTGTCCGTCCTTGTCTATTTGCCCTTTTACAATTCCTTCAACGAAATCCATGACCATTTCTGAAAAAACCTGAAGTTTAGAGGGTATTATACTTAGCTTTCTTGTGGCAATAACCGAAAAAATTATAAGCAAAGCCATTGCAGTCCATGCTGTTATCAATGTATCAAGATGTACTTGCAAAGGTCCTATATGTTCGATCCAGTGTTTCCCAAATTCTATTGCCTGCAAGATTTTTCCTTCTTTTTCTTAATTATTGGTCAGACTTAATATATTCTATACAAAGTATATTTTAAAACAACCCGACTAAAAACTGAAATTGTTTACATTTGTTTGAGTAAAAAGTCTTTTTCTCTATATCATTTGAATTTTTTGATATGTCAACAAACACCATTAGTACAAAAGAACTACGTTTAAAAGACTAATATGATTGGTAAAAGATTATCAAATTAATCGTTTGCATAACTTAAATGGGGATGAAATAGCTTGTAAAAAGTTCTAATATAAAGATAACAGATATTTTAATACTGCAAACGTGCCAATTATCTCGAAAGAATAATTGGTTTTATTTTTGGAAAAAACAGGTTTCCATCGGTTTAAAAAAAATTTTTTCGTGATAAAACAGATTCTATGGAACCTAACATTATTAATGCATTTTTATTAACTTTTTTAGCCGGTTTTTCAACTACTATCGGCGGTTTTATAGCTTTTATAATGAAAAAAGAAAATATATCGGTTCTTTCTTTAGGACTGGGGTTTTCGGCAGGGGTAATGATATGGATTTCTTTAACGGAACTTTTTATTAAAGCTCAGTCGAGTTTGGCATCTGTATACGGAAATACAGCAGGGGGTATTGCAGCCATTCTGGCTTTTTTTGCAGGGGTTGTAATTACAGCATTGCTTGACAAATTTTTGCCGGAAGATATAGGTCATCAAATGTTTAATTTGCCGGCTGACAAAGATTATGAATGCAACCTTAGAAAACAAAAATTGGGAAGAATCGGCATTTTTACGGCAATCGCTATCGCAGTGCATAATTTCCCGGAAGGTCTTGCCACTTTTGCTTCCGGTATGTCGGATATAAAGTTGGGAATGGCAATAGCTGTTGCTATAGCCATTCATAATATTCCTGAAGGAATTTCCGTTTCCCTTCCCGTGTATCATGTAACATGCAGTAAGAGAAAAGCTATATTATGTGCATTTTTATCGGGAATGGCAGAACCTTTGGGGGCACTTTTGGGAATTTTCTTTTTAAGTTTTATTTTGAGTCCTGTTACACTTGCATTTTTATTGGCGGGAGTTGCAGGCATAATGATTTATATAGCTTTTGATGAACTTTTGCCGACTGCAAGGGAGTATGGTAACGGACATCTGGAAATATTTGGTCTGTGTGCGGGTATGTTCGTTATGGCAGTCAGCTTGACTTTACTAAAGTAAACTTTTGAAACTTTATTCGAAATTTAATGTAAAAAAATCAGTATTTGAATAATAATTAAACTAAAATAGAAAAATATTTTTAATGTGATTATTGTTTTAAAATAGTTATGTTAGGAAGGTTTAATACATTAGCATTTTGGAGTAAGCAATGTCGAATTTAGTCATAGAAAGAGATTTAACGGCAGAGGAAATTGAAAAAACTGATTTTTGTCAGACCAAGACCGGAAAAATTAAAACAGGTAACGAATTTAGCACGGAAAGAATAAAATACTTCGGGCACCTGCTCGGGGGAATGAAAACCGTTTTGCAGAGCAGGTTCTTTTCAAGGAGACCGAGACCTTTCACTTTTTCACATATGGTGACAAGCAAATGCAACTGCAATTGCGATTTTTGCTTTTGGAAATATCACAGCAAAAATGACGATTTGAGCCTTGATGAAATTAAGAGAATTTATAAAGAAGCCCAAAAAGAGGGCTATATGAACAGTATTCTCTGGGGCGGAGAACCTCTTTTGAGAGAGGATTTTACCGAGATAGCCAAAGCTTCTTATGAAAGCGGTATGTATACAAAAATGGCAACTAACGGATGGTTTTTGGAAGAAAATCACGAATTCGGAAAATATACAGACCTTATTTTTGTTTCCATTGATGCCATAGGGGAAAAACACGACATAATAAGAGGAAACAAGTTCGGGCTTTTTGACAGATGCGTAAGCGGGATAAATTTCCTGAAAATAAAATATCCCAAAATGAGAATTTATGTCTGCTGTACGGTATCAAAAGCTAATGATACACAGTCTATTAAAGACGTTGCGCAGTTCTGCAAAGATATGGATATTCTTCTGTACTTCACGGTGAATAAAAGCAATCAGGATTTTAAAGAATGGCAGGGTAAAGATAAATTAAAAGAGCTTGAATGGGAAAGCGATAAGTTAAGCGATATATTCAGAGAAATAAAATCGCTTAAACAACAGGGTTACCCAATCAGAAATTCTTATTATTTTATGGATTATATTATTGAAAAGAAAAACTATTATGAATGCCACTGGCCCCAAATAGCCACGGTCATGTATTCCAACGGCGATTTGTTGAGATGTTACGACAGAAAGCCTATTATCAGCGTAAGAAATATGCCTCTTTCAGAAGCATTAAGATCAAATGAGTTCATTGAAACTGCTAACAAATGCAAGGACTGCAAGTTGGCATGTGTAGGCAATTATGCTCTTGACGCTTCAGGGTTATGGAGATTTGATTGGCCTGCAATTAAATCCATTGCCCAGATTGCAATTACTTAAATTGTAAATTTTCTTGAAATTCCACTTTTAAAAAATTCTTTTTCATGTAATAATCCTTATTCAGAAATGGGAAGTGCCTAAAAATGAATTTGAATGTACTTAC
>CAZXPD010000060.1:0-12490 GCA_964643065.1 uncultured Gammaproteobacteria bacterium
ATACGGTTGTTTTATTAAAAGACTTTTCAAAAAAACATAAAATGAGCGAAAATGAAGCTTTGGACAAGCTGGTACGTGAAGGATACGATAAACTGCAAGAAGCGTAGATTTTTTTCGTGGGGAATTTGTTGGTGCTTTTTGTTTGGGTGGGTTGAACTGCACTCAAGAGCAGTTCTGTTTTCTATATATTTCGACATCTAGAGCTGTCAAAATATATAGAAAATATGGAGATCTTTTCAAGGATGACGATTTATTACTCAATATGAGAGGTGTCGGTCAAGATCACAGTTTGGTTTTTTATTTGCGAATTAAGTAAGGATTAATTTATACTAAGAATATACTGCAATCAAGGAAAACCGATGTCTAAATATAAAGCTCCAAATCTTCTCGTAAGTTTTGCTTTCGCACTTAGAGGAATCGCAATCAGCCTTAAATCACAAAGAAATTTCAGGGCGGATTTGCTTATTGGCGTATTGGTAATGATTCTTGCTTTTTATTTCCAACTCAAAAGCATTGAAATTGCCCTGCTGGTTTTAACAATCGGATTTATGCTTTTTGCGGAGCTTATAAATACTGTTGTAGAATTCACGGTTGACGCGTATTTCGGAAATAAATATTCAATTCTTGCAAAAATGGCAAAGGATATTTCAGCCGGCGCAGTTTTAATCTCTGCTCTAACAGCAGTAATCGTGGGACTTATATTGTTTCTGCCTAAAATTACAACTTTTGTAAAGTTTATCTTGTTTTTATTCGGCTGAATTTTCAAGAGCGTCTGAAATTTCGTCCAAAATCATTTTAGCAGCCGAACCTTTATCTTTAGCTGAAGTAATCGGTCTGCCGACTACCAAATAATCAACTCCGGCTCTTATTGCGTCGGTCGGAGTTACAAATCTGACCTGATCATTGACCACAGACCATGTAGGTCTAATTGCGGGACATAAAATAATAAAATCTTCGCCGCATAATTTTTTAATTTTCGGAACATCAACCGCGCTTGCAACAACCCCGTCTAAACCTGAATTTTTTGCAAGAACGGCTAATTTGCTTACATAATCGTCAATATTTAAATCCACTCCGAGTTCTTCGGTCAATGTTCTCTGACCAAAGCTGGTAAGCAGTGTAACACCAAGAATGATAGGTTTCGGCAGTTTGTAGAGTTTAGCGGTCTCTCTTGCTGTTTTAGCCGAAGTTGACATCATTTTGGAACCGCCCAGAGTATGTACATTAAAAAAAGTAACGCCATGTTTGATTATATTGGCGTTAGCTTTTGCAACCGTATTGGGTATATCGTGAAATTTTCCGTCAAAGAAAATTTTTCCGCCTTCTCCCTGAATGTACTCAAAAATTTTAGGTCCCACGTTAGTAAATAACTGGAGACCTACTTTAAATACACCCACATACTCTTTGAGCTCACTGACCAACGCTTTGGCTTCATCCATGGTATCCACGTCGAGCGCCAAAACCAGCTTATCTTTCGCATTATTACGATTAAAATTCATTTTATTACTCCAAACGCCAAGTCATGACCTTAAATCTTAAAAATTTATTGTGAAAGAATTTTACCACCAATAATTTTTTATAACAATAATTCTATGTTTACACAGCGGCAATTATTCAAAACTCTTTAGAATCTCCTCTTTCCTGTTACAACCCTTCAGCCGTATTAATTTTCATCCTTTTTTTCTTCAACGTCTTCGTCTTTGTCAGACAATTTCTGTATAAAAAGTTCGTTAAGTTCTTCCTTAGTGAGGCTCTCGCCGTCTTTAATATTAATATTAACGGAAATGTGGTTCTTTAAAAGCAAATAAAACGCAAGCAATATGGCAACCCAGAGCAACCCTGCCTGATACCAGTTTATTGACGGTAACTTACAAATCGCGGGTATGAAAGTATTCCATAAATTCATAATCAGCCACATCGGAAAAATCCCTATTCCGACAAGCAGTGTCATAAGGGCTAAAAAAATCAGAAAAATACCCATAAAGCTGTCTATTTGAATAATTTTAAACTGTTTGTTCATTTTAAAATCCGATTTTAATTTAACGATTTGATTATATCTAAAAATTCCTGTTCGTTTAATATTTTAACACCAAATTCCAAAGCTTTGTTATATTTTGAACCGGGGTTTTCTCCAACAACGACGTATGAAGTCTTTTTGCTGACGCTTGAAGATACCTTGCCTCCGAGTTTTTTGATTTTTTCACCCGCCAAAGCCCTCTCCATTGAGGCAAGTGTGCCTGTCAAAACGAAAGTTTTTCCCGAAAGTATTTTTTCAACATTGTCCTCAATTTTTTCTTCGGATGTTTTTACGCCGTAATCTTTCAGGCGCTGAATAAATGCGGTCATCTCGGGATTTTTGAAATAATCGGATATGCTTTGAGCAATTTTTTCGCCTATTCCTTCAATGGAAGACAATTCTTCCAAAGTTGCATTTGCCAGTTCATCAAGAGAACTATAATTATTACTCAAAATATCTGCGGTTTCCTTCCCCACATATCTAATTCCAAGCGCATTTATAAGCCGATTTAGCGGTCTGTTTTTGCTCTCTTCAATTGCTTTTATGATATTATCGGCTGATTTGTCGGCTATACGCTCCAGCTTCAGAATATCTTCTTTTTTTAGGGTATATAAATCAGAAGCATCTTTAACAAGATTGTTTTCTACAAATAGAGCAACCAGAGAATTGCCGACTCCGTCCAAATCCATGGCTTCTCTGCTTACCCAGTGCTCCAAACGACCTTTAATCTGGGCGGGACAGCCGTCATAATTGGGACAATATAAAATAACTTCACCCTCTTTTCGCTCAAGCGGTGAGGCGCAAGAAGGACAGTATTTGGGAAATCTGAAAACTTCCGCATCTTCTTTTCTTTTCGACAAATCAATATTTATTACTTTGGGAATTATTTCTGCGGCTTTTTTTACGTTGACCGTATCACCTATCCTAATGCCCAAACGCTCTATTTCATCGGCGTTATGGAGGCTTGCCCTTGAAACAGTCGTTCCGGCAAGTTTTACCGGTTTAAGAATCGCTATCGGTGTTACCGCACCGGTTCTTCCGACACTTATTTCTATATCAAGAAGCTCGGTCAATGCCTCTTCGGGCGGGAACTTAAATGCGGTCGCCCAACGCGGAGCTCTTGAGGTAAACCCCATTTCTTTCTGTTTGGCAATGCTGTTGACCTTTACTACAACCCCGTCAGTTGCGTATTCAAGGTTAAATCTTTCTTTGTCCCAGCGTTTGCAAAAATCAATCACTTCCTCAATTCCCCCGCAGAGTTTGCTTGTATTGTTTGTTTTAAAACCTAATTTTTTAAGAAATTCGAGCATTTTGATATGAGTTTTCGGGGCTTGCCCGTCAAAGTTCGGGAATATCCCCGCATAAATATAAATATCAAGGTCTCTCTGCGCCGTTATTCTTGAATCAAGCTGTCTGACAGAGCCGCTTCCCGCATTTCGGGGATTGGCAAATTCCGGTTCGCCGGCTTTTCTTCTCTGCTCGTTGAGCTTTTCAAAAGACGGTTTCGGCATAAATACTTCACCGCGGACTTCAACCGTTTCTGGAATTTTGTCGTCAACGGAAAAAAGTTTCAGGGGTATACTTTTAACGGTTTTGAGATTCTGCGTTATGTTTTCGCCTTTAACTCCGTCGCCTCTGGTTGCTCCTTTTTCAAAAATCCCGTCTTTATAAGTCAGAGCAATTGCAAGCCCGTCAATTTTGAGTTCGCAAACATATTCGATAACCTCGTCAGGTTCAAAAAATTTTTTAACTCTGTCATGCCATTCGAGCAGTTCTTCCTCGGTATTGGAATTATCGAGGCTGTACATTCTGGCAGAATGTTTTACTTCTTCAAATCCTTCCGATATTGCTCCTCCTACCCTTTGAGACGGACTGTCAGGGGATGTAAACTGCGGATAAGATTTTTCCAGCGCCTGAAGTTCCTTGAAAAGAGCGTCAAACTCGGCATCAGAAATTTCAGGGGCATCTTTCACATAATAGAGGTAGTTGTGATAATTGATTTTGTCCCTTAAATCCTGAATTTTATTCGGAATGTCAAATAAACTTTGGTTTTGCATTTTAAATTTTAATTAAATATCCAACCTTGTTCTCTCATCAGTTCAACTAAAGTAATGCATTTTATATCTTCTTGTTTGCATATATAAGGAATTTTCTTTGGTGATCTAGGTTTTTCTTCGGTGATTACTATTAACTTTAATGTCTTAGCAGTCGCAATAATAAAAGGATCAGCCTTACTGTTTCCTGTATCTATGTTAACAAGCAGAGGATATTTTTGCATGATGTACACAACTTCATTTTGAATATTTTGATCTATTTCAATTATTGAATCAGGTTTGCTTTTTAACCATTTAAAAATTTTATCATCTTTTTTCTTAAGCTCATCAAGCACCTCACTAGAAGCAACTAACAAACCTTTATCTATTAAATTGTTCATATTTTCCAACATTCCAGGAAAAATATCTTCAGGATAATATTCTACAAAATTTATTAATGAGCTTGTATCGATACAATACTTATTTGTCAATTAAAAAGCCCCCGCTGTGATTTTCTTGAGATATTTAATTTTAATTCCTCCCAATAAATCTGAAGATTCGTTTAAAGTAATATTTTTATTGTAATAATTATCAAGAACAAGATTTATATAAGTTTCCCCTAAGCTTTTTACTATTTCGCTTACCATATTTCTTGCAAAAGATTTATCTTTATTTTTTTCTTTAGTTTCCAGCTTAAATTTTAAAAATTCATTACGATATTGCGTTTGTTTGTTTTGATAAGTTTTCTTGTCAATATAGTTATATGTTAATAAACGTCTTAAAATTACTTGACGGCTGACATTAAAATATTTTGAAATATTTTCTGTACATTCATCAAGTGATACTTTTTCATTTTCTCTAACAAGCGTTTGAAGTTCCTTTACGGGCACTAAAGTTGCTCCAGCAACCCTATTACAAAACATTTCAATCTGTTTGTCTTCATCACTAAACCATTTACCGTCGTCAATCATATCTGATACACCGCTTTGTCCTAATAACAGATGCGTAAATTCATGCATTAAACTAAATATCCTAGCTGTGACGGTATCTTTTTTATTAAGAGCAATTACGGGGAAAATATTTTCAAATATTGAAAGTCCTCTCATTTCATCAACTTCAACATTTTGAATTTGAAAAACTAAGATGTCTAATTGCTCTATTTTTGAACGTAAATTATTAAATGCATCATAATGATTTTTATATGATTTTTGTTCAGTAGAATTTATTTGTAAAAGATTTCTGAGATATTCTCCAGCTTTTTCTGGATCTTCATTGATATTAATCTTGTAATTAAACGCTTTTATTTCATAATGAAGATCTTTTGACAATTCTATTGCTTGTTCTCTTCTTTGCCTTGCTTGTCTTATTTCATATCTCAATTTAGGAGAGAATTCCTGTTTTCTGTTAATATCAATCCTCCTAAAATCATGTACCAGTTCAAAGTCAGGAGGTACTTCTTGAAGATAAAACACTGCAAGAGAGATTTTGAATTTTTCGGATATTTTTTTTAATTGTTTTATGGTAGGTATCTCAATGCCTTTTTCCCAAGATTCGTATTTTTTGTGAATCTTTTGAGCCGCTTCTTCAATAGAAAAACCGGCATTTTCTCTTGCCCATTTTAAGATTTCAGGTTTTACAAGGGCTTTCGTACTCATAAAATTTGACCATCTGCTCTATACTTAATAAGAGCATAATAAATGCTACTATTAAGTATTTTATCCTACGATTGTATCAATATGTATAAATTATCAGAAAAACATAAACTTTTTAATAATAACTTGTTAAGTCTTTGCTAAAATCATGGTGTGCTTGTTTTAGGCTTTGGGAATAACAGCAATGAAAAAAAAGAAAAGATTCGATATATTTAAAACTTTTGATATTTTTAATTCTGAAGCGGCTTCTGTCATTAAGGAAAGTATTATAAGGTTTGTGCTTGTGGAAGCTGAGAATTTTTTCATTACGAAATCCTGCCTGAATACAAACATCATGAAGGACGAAAGTGTTAATTTTTCCATTATTAATAATCAAAAGGTTTATAATCTCTTAAGCACCGTATGGAAAAAATATCAAAAAAAGGAACAAGATGAAGCTTATAGAAACAGAAATGATATCAATGTCCGACTGCTTGAAGAATTGTCCCGAATTAAATCTGCCTGAATTTGCTTTTGCGGGACGGTCAAACGTCGGTAAGTCATCAATAATAAATGCCCTTGCAAAAAGAAAAAATCTTGCCTATACCAGCAACACCCCCGGTAAAACCAGACTCATCCATCTTTATAAATTCAATAACGATTTTGTTATCGCTGATTTGCCGGGATACGGCTATGCAAAAATATCCAAAAATGCTCAGGATAAATGGAGAAAAACACTTGAAGACTATCTGCTCAACAGAACCGATTTAAAAGCGGTCGTTCAGATAATCGACGCAAGACACGACATTCAGAATAACGATCTTCAAATGAGGCAGTGGCTTGATTTTAATAAGATTAATACAATCACGGTGGTTAACAAAATTGACACCATGTCTAAAAATGACAGCGTTAAATCATTGAAAAAAATTGAAGATGCGCTTGCGTCAAAGGTTTATCCGTTTTCGGCAAAAACCAAAGCAGGCTCAAATGAGCTTTTGAACCTGCTTTATGAAGTTTCAAAACAATAATTGAATGCTTTATGAAGAAGCGGAAAAATTCGATTTTTCCAAAAAATCAGAATTTTTCTGGACACTCTATACTTCTTCGGCTTCGAGACTTATTTTAACAACATCTTCGCCGAGTTCGGCATCGTCTTCGTCCGCTTCCGAAGCAATTTCTTCCGGCGTTGTTCTTATTGAATTTGAGCCTAATTTCCCGCTTTTAAGTTTTTCTTTGTGTTTTTTAATTTGTCGATCAAGTATATTGGCAACAAGATCAATGCTTGCGTACATAGATTCTGCCGTTTCTTTAACATGAATTTTTGCGCCGTTTAACAAACATGTTACTTCAGCGAAATGATTGTCCTGAACGCTGGGATTCTTGATAACTCCCAAAGTAATAACTATGTCCATTATTTGATCGTTGTGTTTGAGAATTTTACCGATTTTTTCTTCGGCATATTCTCTTAATGCCGTTGTGATGTCAATGTTACGACCGTTAATGGTAAGCCGCATCAGATATCCTCCATAGTTTACTGCATGCCCACAATTTTATTATAAACAATATTTTGATTTCTTTAAACCGCTTTTGATTAAATACTGTCCCTTTGATGTAAATTTTACTTAATAATTCGGAATTTAGCAGAAAAAGAGAAATTTTTGTGCCCGTATTAATTAATTGTACGAATATCCTGAATATCCGTCCTTGATTTAGTTGCAAAAGTCGGATAGATTATTAATATAACTACAAGAGAGGAGTAAATTATGCAGGCAGAATTCAGTGTCGCGGATTTGTATTCGGATTACGTCAAAACCCTTGAAACCTACATAATGTTCAGAATAAAACAGGAGATGATAAGACTCACTCCCGAGCTTAAGGCTAAAAACAGAAGCCCTATTAACCTCAGTATCGGTGCACCGGTCCAACCTCCGCCGCAGTTTGTTATTGACGCTTTGAAAAAATGTCTCGACGAACCGGGCATTCATTCTTATTCAGTGCCGAAGGGCGAAACATATTTTCTTGAAGCCGCCGCCGCAAGAATGAAAAAACGCTTCGGTGTCGAGCTGAACCCTAAAACAGAAATATTCTCCTTAATAGGGTCAAAAGAAGGACTCGCAAATATATTCAGAACTTTGATAAACCCGACTTTAAACGAGAAGGAACAGGATATTATTTTGATACCCGATCCGGGATATGCTTCTTATCAAGAACAGATAAAGGTTATCGGGGGCAAAGCCTACCCGATTCCGCTCAATTATGCTAATAATTTCATGCCAAACCTTGAAGAAGTTTTGTCACAGTTGAAAAAAGACGGTTTCTCCCCTGAAAAAGTTAAAGCAGTCGTCATAAACTATCCTAATAATCCGCTAGGCGCAACCGCTACAAGAAAATATCTCAAAAATGTCGTGGATTTTGCCAAGAGACACAAAATGCTGTTAATCAGCGACCTTGCGTACGCTGATATGTACTGGGGGGATGAAGAAGCTCCCGCAAGTATTCTTGAAATAGAAGGCGCGAAGAGCATTGCGATAGAATTCCACAGCCTGAGCAAACCCTATGCAATGACAGGCTGGAGAATAGGCTGGGCATGCGGCAATAAAGACGCCGTCGGAATACTGGGAAAAATGAAATCCACGGTTGATACCGGCATCTTTAAAGCTGTTCAAAAAGCATCCGCAGAAATTCTTACATCAACAGAAGGTGACAAATACATTGCGGAATCAAATAAGGCATATCAAAGAAAACAGGAAATAATGCTAAAAGGCATTAAAGAACTCGGCTGGAAGACTGATGAGCTCCTTATACCAAAAGCTACTTTTTATCTGTGGCTGCCGATACCTCGAAAATACAAGACATCAGACGAATTTTCACAGGATATTCTTGAAAAATCGGGCATTGTAGTTGTACCGGGAACGGGCTTCGGCGCAAACGGCGAAGGATTCTTCCGTATGTCTCTTGTTTCATCGGATGAAAGCCTGCTCGAAGTAATTGAAAGAATGAAAACCGACGGATTTACTTACTAAAAAGGGAAAAATATGAATCCTTTGGAAAAAATAAGAAAAGCAAAAGAGCTTGTTGAAGAAGCCGAAAGCGACATTATGCAAAAAGTCGGCTCTGTTCCCTATGAGTTGGGACACGCCATTTTGAAACTTGAACAGGCTGAACAAAGATTGGCAAAAGATATCACGGTTGACGACTATGAAGAGCCCAAAACCTCTGAAATTCCAATAAATCATCCTGAAGAAGAATATTCCGGCGCTGAAGATTTCGAAGAAAACGAACTGCCTGAAGAATTGCAGCATTTCGACGAAATAGAAGAGCTGGAGGAAGAAACATCCGATTTTTATGACGAGGATTTGTAAAATTTTATTTTAAACAGGCTTTGGACGACTAACGCACCACAATATTAATCAGTCTGCCCGGGACGGTTATTATTTTGACTATTTCCTTGTCTTTGATGTAGGTCTGGACCTTATCATTAGACATGGCTTCGTTTTTAATCTCTTCTTCGGTTGAATTTGGGCTCATGGAGAGCTTTTCCCTGACTTTGCCGTTAATTTGAACAACAATCGGGACGAATTCAGATATGGCAAGGCTTTCGTCATATTGGGGCCAGCTTGTAAGATGCACTGAAGTCTTTCCGCCAAGTTCAAACCATAACTCTTCCGCCATATGAGGTACGATAGGCGCCATAAGCTTTATCAGCGTCAAAATTGCTTTACTGATAACGGCATTATCTTCCTTAGAATAGTCTTTTTTGTTATTGACATAATCATAGAGATAATTAACAAACTCTCTGCACTTGCTGATTACCGTATTGAACTGAAATTCGGCATTAATATCCTGCGTTATTTTTTTGACGGTTTTATGGATTTCGCGGAGCAAATCGCTGTTTTCTCTTGAAAGTTTTGATACGTCGGGTTCTTTGAAATCAAAACTGATATTGTTTTCAAGACCTTTAATCAACCGCCAAACCCTGTTGAGGAACTTATTGCATCCTTCGACGCCTTCATCAGACCAGTCAAGGTCTCTTTCGGGTGGAGAGTCGCTGAGAATAAACAATCTGGCAGTATCTGCGCCGTAGTTTTTGAAAATATCATCGGGATCAACGGTATTGCCTTTGGATTTGCTCATTTTTGAGCCGTCTTTCAATACCATACCCTGCGTTAAGAGCTTTTCAAACGGTTCGTCAAAGTTTACAAGCTTTCTGTCGCGAAGTACCTTAACAAAAAACCTTGAATACAAAAGGTGCAGAATGGCATGCTCAATCCCGCCCACGTACTGGTCAACGTTCATCCATTTATTGACAAGTTCGCTGTCAAAGACTTTTTTGTCGTTTTTGGAGTCAATGTATCTTAGATAGTACCAGCTGCTGCAAATAAATGTATCCATTGTATCGGTTTCGCGTTTTGCAGGCGCGCCGCAATTGGGGCATTTTGTATTGACAAAGGTTTCTGATGTTGCAACCGGCGAAATGCCTTTTACCTTGAAGTTAACGTCCGTCGGCAGAACAACCGGCAGTTCATCATCGGGCACGGGAAGCGTTCCGCACTTATCGCAGTAAACTATGGGAATCGGCGCACCCCAATATCTTTGACGCGAAATCAGCCAGTCACGCAGTCTGTAATTTACTTTAGCACAGCCGGCGTCGTTCTTTTCCGCCCACCGAGTGATTTTTATTTTGCCTTCTTCATTGTCCAAGCCGTTAAATTCACCTGAATTTATCATCTTGCCCTGTTCGGTAAATGCCGCTTCAAGCGGTTTATCATCGGTTTTATTAACATCCCGGATAACTTCAATAATAGGCATATTATATTTAGTGGCAAATTCAAAGTCCCTTGTGTCATGAGCCGGAACGCCCATAACTGCGCCTGTTCCGTAATCCGCAAGAGCATAGTCCGCTGTCCAGATTTCGACTTTTTTGCCGTTAAAGGGATTTATGACGTGAGTTCCGAGCGGAACGCCTGTTTTGATTCTTTCCGTTGAGGTTCTTTCGATTTCGCTTAATTTTTTAGCGTTTTCGATATATTCATAAGCCTTTTGAGAACATTCTTTTGTTATAAGTTTGTCTATGGAAGGATATTCCGGTGCTACGACAAGATAAGACACCCCGAACACCGTATCGGGTCGTGTCGTGAATACAGGTATTTCCAGACCTTCAATTTCTGCGCATTTGAACTTCAAAATTGAACCGTAGGACTTGCCTATCCAGTTTCTCTGCATTGTTCTTACTTTATCGGGCCAGTTCTGAAGCTTATCCAAGTCCTGCAAAAGTTCTTCGGCATAATCGGTTATCTTCAAAAACCACTGTGAAAGTTTTTTCTTCTCTACCTGCGAACTGCATCTCCAGCAAAGTCCTTCTTCCACCTGTTCATTAGCCAAGACTGTCGCGCAGTCGGGACACCAGTTGACGGGGGCTTCTTTTTTGTAAGCCAGACCTGCTTTATAAAATTCCAGAAACAGCCATTGAGTCCATTTGTAATAATCGGGCTTGCATGTAGCCAGTTCTCTATCCCAATCATAGCTCAGTCCGAGGGTTTTCAGCTGGTCGCGCATGTAGTCTATATTTGAAAGCGTCCAAACGGCGGGGTCTGTGCCTGATTTGATAGCGGCGTTTTCTGCCGGCATGCCGAAAGAATCCCACCCCATCGGGTGCAGGACTTCAAAACCGTTCATTTTCTTAAAGCGGGCAATTACGTCCGTTATCGTATAATTCCTGACATGCCCCATATGCAGTCTGCCCGAAGGATACGGGAACATTGACAGGGCATAGAACTTAGTCTTACTGCTGTTTGTGTCGGTTTTATAAATTTTGTTCTCTTCCCAGATTTTTTGGTATTTTTTTTCAATCTGCTGAGGATTATATTGGTCTTTCAACACAGATTCGCCTCTTTTTATTCATTAATTATATATCGTATTTAAAAATCGCCATTTTTGCAACCTATTTGCATCCTATTTGCAGCCTTTTTGAAGTGTCTGTTTTAAGTGAGAACAAGTATTCCGGTGTTTAGGTTTTGAGGGTGTTTTGGTATCACTATTATAGCAGGATTTGATGTGTCCATGTGTCCACAAATTGTGGCCGTTTGGACACAGTTTTTCATGCCGAAGCAATAAGCCGCTTTAATAGTTGTGATTGTTTATGTTCGGCATCTGACCGGTGGTGAATCAATGCTTATTAACTGCGCGCTGTTATTACGAGGAGGGGAAAATACAAGCGGTGCGGTATCTGATTTGTTAATTGTATTATGATTGTTGGGTAAAATTAAAAATTTTCCCCAACCTACTTTCTTTGCTGCGTGCCGAGTTGCGCAGTACCGTGATGTTTCGCTTTGCGTATCTTGTCTTGTTTTCATGTTTGAGCGCGAAGCGCGAGTTTGAAAAGGTCGGATTCGGATATCTAGGAGCTTAAGCAAAGCAGAAACATAGGATACGGAGCATCCGAGGCAAGGTTTTTCTTTGCCTACGTTTCTGAGCGAAGCGGGTGTTAATTAAAACGGAAACGATGAGTTTTCGTTTTATTAACTCATTCCCGTTCCGAAAAAAGAAATGTAGGTCGACAGCTTTAGATGTCGAAACATATAGAAACATAAAATCAGATGAAAAAGTTTCTAGGTATGTGGTTTAACGATGGTAAGATCCTGAACATCAGCGATTATAGCTATTTTACATTGTCGGTTGCTTCAGGAAGACATGAAAAGGAAGACAGAGGGAATACAACCTTGCGATGCTGAAATAAATTCAGCATGACTATTTATTTTTTGGATCACCACGTCGGACATTCGTCCTCCTCGTGATGACGGGATATCATT
>CAZXPD010000061.1:0-12455 GCA_964643065.1 uncultured Gammaproteobacteria bacterium
TGAATTTCATTACCAAAGACGATTTGATTGAAATTCTCAACGTTCAGTCGAATATTGACAAACTTTTGGCTGAAAGTATCGAAGAGCTCAAAAAAGTAACCCGGCAAGACGAACAGTAATTTACTCTATTTTCTTAACCTTGTTTTATTCAATTGTTTTGATTATTAAATCAGGGTTTGCAACGGGGCTTTCTGATGTTCTGAAAGCGCAAGCTGATATTTCCCTTGAAATTTCGGCTTTTTCAAGATTATTTGCATAAATTTTTGCGATAATTTCGTCTTTTTCAACTCTGTCGCCGATTTTTTTCGTCAGCAAAATTCCGACAGAATAATCAATCTTGTCGTCCTTTTTGTCTCTTCCGGCGCCCAGAACTTTGCAGGCTTTTGCAACGCTTAATGCGTCGAGTTTTTCCACAAAGCCTGAATTAGGGGATTTTACTTCAATGATATTACTTGCTAACGGAAGTTTTTCGGGATTGTTGATATAATCAAGGTCTGCTCCCTGCCATGAGGCAATTTCCTTGAATTTTTCAAATGCACTGCCGTCTTTAAGGTGATTTTCGAGAATTATTTCGGCATCCTGAATATTATCTGCCTTGCCTGCCTTAACCATGCTTATTGCGCCGAGATACAGGCATAATTTCTTTAAATCATTCGGTCCGTTGTTTTTAAGAGTTTCGATTGCTTCTTTAACTTCAAGAGAATTGCCAACCGCATAGCCGAGCGGCTGTTCCATGTCCGTTACGGCGGCGGCGGTTTTTTTGCCGAGTTTTTTGCCTATTTCCACCATTGTTTCTGCCAGCAATGAGGCTTCTTCAACGGTTTTCATAAAGGCTCCGCTTCCGCATTTAACGTCAAGAACTATTATATTTGCTCCGGCGGCGATTTTTTTGGACATAACCGACGATGCAATAAGAGGAATACTGTCGATTGTTGCCGTAACGTCTCTTAAGGCATATATTCGGGCATCGGCAGGGGCAAGATTAAGCGTTTGCGAACTTATTGCCGCACCTATTGATTTGACCTGACACATAAATCTGTCTAATTCAAGATATGTCTGAAAGCCCGGTATTGATTCAAGTTTATCGATTGTTCCTCCCGTATGTCCCAGTCCTCTGCCTGATAATTTGGCTGTCTTTAATCCTGCCGCGGCAAGAAGAGGGATTAATACAAGCGTGGCTTTATCTCCAACCCCGCCTGTGCTGTGCTTGTCGGTTATATTTTCTCCCAGCTGCGACAAATCAAGAATGTCACCTGATTTTGCCATTGCTTCGGTTAAAATCGAGCTTTCTTCAAAATCCATGCCTCTCAGACACACTGCCATAAGCCATGCCGAGAGCTGATAATCGGGAATTGAGCCGTTTGCGGCACCCGAAACGATAAAATTTATTTCTCCGGCGCTGTGTTTTTCGCCGTTTTTCTTTTTGGTTATTAAATCGGTTATTCTAAAATATTGGGACAAGTTATTTCTCCTTAAATTTAGAAATAATAGAGAAGTTAATATTTTATAGAAATTGAGTTTTTTTGTGAAGATACAAACTCCTTAAATTTTCAAATATCAATTTCGGCTTTGTGTTAATATAAATAACTGTAATCAAAGACTTATAGAGGGCTTCTGTTATGAAAATGTCATCTTTATTTGTTACCACTCTTAAAGAAACTCCCGCCGATGCCGAAGTAGTCAGCCATCAGTTTCTGTTAAGGGCGGGATATATTCGAAGGCTTGCTCCGGGCATATATACATACATGCCTTTGATGAAAAGAGTTTTAAAAAAGATTGAAGATATAGTTCGTGATGAAATGGACAAATCGGGTGGGCAGGAACTCCTGATGCCAATACTCCAGCCTGCCGAACTCTGGCAGGAATCAGGCAGATGGGATGCATACGGCAAAGAGCTTATGAGATTAAAAGACAGACATGACAGGCAACTGGCTCTCGGACCGACGCACGAAGAAATAATAACAGACCTTGCCAAAAACGAAATCAAATCATACAGACAACTACCCGTCAATTTATATCAGATTCAGAGCAAATTCAGAGATGAAATCCGCCCCCGCTTCGGGCTTTTAAGGGGTAGAGAGTTCATAATGAAAGACGCTTACAGTTTTCACACGTCGGAAGAGTGCTTAGACGATACCTATAATAAAATGATAACCGCATATGCCAATATATTTAACAGATGCGGACTTGAGACAAGAATGGTTCAGAGCGACAGCGGCGCAATCGGCGGCAATGTCAGCCATGAATTTATGGTTCTTACACAGACAGACAGCGGCGAGAATGATGTTTTTTACTGCAATAAGTGCAGTTATGCCGCGAATTCCAACAGAGCGGTTTCAAAACTTCTTTCCGCAGAGACTGACGGCAAGTTTGCCGAAGCCAAAATAGCAGATACGCCTAGTATTAAAACAATCGATAATTTATCGGCATTTTTTAATGTTCCCAAATCGGTCATCTGCAAAACTCTTGTTTATATCGCTGACGGCAAGCCTATTCTTGCCCTTATTAGAGGAGATAAAGCAGTTGAAGAAGTCAAGCTGCAAAACGCCCTTGGCGCAAATGAAATAAGAATTGCAAGTTATGAAGAAACTGAAGAACTGCTGAAAAACTGCGGACAAACAGGAAAGCCCGGTTTCATAGGACCAAAAGGCTTGAACGTTAGAATCGTTGCCGATGAAACGGTTAAAGAGCTCAAGAACTTCATAGTCGGGATAAACGAAACTGACAAGCACTTAGTCGGTGCAAATTGGGGCAAAGATATAGAACTGCCAAAAATTGTTGCGGACATAAGGCTTATCGAAGCAGGCGAAATATGCGTAGAATGCGGCGGAAATCTCGAAGTCACAAAAGGAATAGAAGTCGGAAATATATTTAAGCTCGGAACAAAATACTCCTCAAAAATGAACGCGACATATACGGATGAAAACGGGGAAGAAAAGACCTTTATAATGGGCTGTTACGGAATAGGAATTTCGAGAACCGCATCAGCGGCAATTGAAAGATTTCATGACAAAGACGGAATCAAATGGCCTATGTCAATTGCTCCGTATCATGTCGAAGTAGTTCCCGTAAACATTAATGACGAGCTTCAATGGAATACCGCAAACGAGCTTTACAGCAAATGTCTTGCGCAAGGCATCGAAACCGTTATTGATGACAGAGACGAAAGAGCGGGATTTAAGTTTAAGGATTCAGAACTCATAGGTTTTCCGATAAGAATTACGGTCGGCAAAACAATAAACGACGGTCTTGTGGAAGTTAAAATCCGCATGACGGGCGAACAGTTGACTATAAAAACCGAAGAAGTCATTGATAAGATTAAGGAAATAATTAAAACACGCTGATAATTAACTTTTAAATGTAAATTTTTATTTCACTTATATTTAAAAAGTAGCAACAAATGTTTTGACGCGGTTTAAATCTTACAAAGGTAATTTGTAAGGAAAAGTGTTATGAAAGTTAGTTTAAATCCTTATTTAGTTCAAAAAAATAATTGCAGAAAAGTTAAAGCAAGACAGAATCCAAACAATGCTGATTCGATAACTCTGACATACCCAAAAAATCAGAACGAGATTAGCTTTGGCGGTTTATTTCAATCTGCAAACATGATAAGAAAATTTGGCTGGTCAGCGGATAAAGCATATGAAATTTTAAAATCCGACCGCAATCTGAGTGCTAAAGAATTTTCATGGCTCTATGAAAGAGTGCTTGGAACTCTTAATGAAAAAAGAATTGCAGAAATATCAGATATTGCAATTGAACAACTAAAGGGAAAAGAACAGGATCTTTGGCAATTAGCATTGTCGACAGAGCGTAATTATCAGCATGAATCGGCGGCAAAAATGGCAGGAGCGTTTGCGCTTGATGACGAGGTAATTAGACACAAAGGCTTGAATCTCATTAAAGGAATTATTAGAGGAAATAATGGTGATTCAATATTAAAAGAAGCTTCGAACTCACTGGAAAACTACATGAAATTTGACAATTCAAAAACTGAGATTTATTCTTTCCTAAAAACGCACCTCATTACAGTGAGGTGTATAAATGCAAGTGAATCTTTAATATTTTTTGATTTCCTTGAAAAAGTTGTACAAAAAGATTTAAAGGAATGGAAAAATGTTTTTGACATATTTGAGCTTTATGGAAATAAAATGGATGAAGGAATCTCCGAAGATAAAATATCTAAAGACAGTTATATTCTCTACGGATTTCTAAAGAAAAAAGTCGAATTAGTTGAAGCAGTACTTAAAAAAGCTGATAAGGAAAAACCTGAGACAAAAGATGCTGAAGAATATGCATTTAATTTTATGAAAGGCATTGTTAGCAAGTTGGATTACCCTAATCATTGGGATGTTTTCACCGAAACCGTTTCACTTATAAATAAACTGCTGGTGTCTGACAGACAAAACGCTTACGGGCTTGGATTGTTGAAGGAAGGATTTGGAAATTCCAAAATCCGAGAGGCAATGTTTGGACATGATGTTTTCAAAACGGCATTTGACAATTCCAAAACAAAAGCAGGAGCTTTTGATTTGTTGGAATTCAAAGATTATGAGCTTTTCGGAATGCGATGGCCGAAAACTTTTGACGCTTTGATTGAATATGCAAAGGATCCGCAGTTTACAAAGAAAGCATTTGAAAAATTCAAACCTGCTTTGAATAAAGACAGCAATCTGAGATTTGTAGGGCTGAGCAGATTATCGCCTTTTGTGAAATTTCCCGAGACCAGAGAAGAAGCGCTCAAGTACCTTTATGAAGCATTAATAAGTAATGATTACAGAACAGGAAGAGCCTCGGTTGATTGTGCATTTGACTTCTTGGGAACAGATAAGGAACTTGACGGCCACGCCAGAAAAATAATTTCAACATTTGTTCAAAAGGATTTTGAAAGAGTAGTGGGCGATATGAACTCACTCGCTGATTTCGATATTCTAAATTCGGAATTAGGGGATTTGTCTTTAAAATTCCTTGATACAAGAAGACTGCTGGATAATCTGAACAGTTTATCCAATAAAGAATTGGTGATAAATTACAAAAATTATACGGATGCAAGAAGCAGTTATATCAAGGGCGCGATTTCATTCTCTCAAAAGTCGGTTCAGTCTTTAAAAGATATACCGGAGCTGGCTACGCCTGATATTGAAAAAATACAAAGATTTCTTGACGGAGAACTTCAAAAATTACGAATGCCGGTTAGCAGAATTTAAAACTCAATTCTTTTCACCCGATGACCTTGAAATACCTGCCAAGGCAAACATCATAAGCAGAATTGCAAGAACTATGAAGAAATAAACCCTGTATGCTCCGACAAACATCGTGGCAATCGAGCCTGCCGCAATGCAGAGCAGATAAAGAATAATTATTGTCCTGTTATGAGAAAAACCTGCTTTTAACAGTTTATGATGTATATGCTCGGAATCAGCGACAAACGGACTCTCTTTCTTGAACAGTCTTCTTAATACCGAATATGAGATGTCCATAATGGGAACCGCCAGTATCATAATGGGCAAAAGCATTGTTACCGTGACGGTTTTTAACACTCCCGTCACCGAAAGCGCGGCAAGTGTGAAGCCTGCAAACAAAGCGCCGGAATCTCCCATGAAAATCTTTGCGGGATGAAAATTAAATACAAGAAAACCAAGCATTGAACCTGCCAAAATTGCCGCTACGAGTGCGCTTATGGGTTGATGTGTATAAATTGCCACAACCCCGAGAGTAACCGCGCTGATTGCAGAAACACCCCCTGCAAGACCGTCAACCCCGTCAATAAAATTCATGGCATTGCTTATTGCAACAAGCCAGATAAGGGTAACAGGAAGGCTCAACAATCCCAGTGATATTGAATCTCCGAAAGGATTGTACAGAACATCTATTTTTACTCCGAGCAAAAATGCAACCAATGCCGCACCGAACTGCACAAAGAGTTTAAACTTGGGACTTAAATTGTAAATATCGTCAACAAGTCCCAGCAGGAACATTATGCTTCCGCCGACCAGTATTCCTGACAGCCCGTTGCCGTGAGGATAATTCCAGCTTAACAAAACCAGAATCGCAAAGGTTAAAATCGTGCAAAGCCATATTGCAACACCGCCCAGTCTTGGAATAGGGGCTTTATGGATTTTTCTCTCATTCGGCATGTCAACAAAGCCCTTTTTAAGGCAAAAATAACGAACCAGCGGAACTATAAACAATGCCAAAAAGAAAGAAATGAAAAACCCCAAGAAATGTGCGTAAAAAATTGTTATTATAACCCTGTCCTCACTATTTCCAAGTATAAAATTGAAATTATTCCAATTGCATAACTAAGTATATTTTACAACATATACAAAGTTATTATACAACGTGAAGAAGTTTTAAACTTAATAAAATCTGAGTAAAGCCGTTATTGGCAAATGCCGCATTGGCAAAGGTTGAATTCAGGGTAAAGAGGGTATTTGAGACAAAGTTCAAGAGATTTTTGCCTCAATTGGGTTAATTTTTCTTCATCATCAAAATATTTAATACTTTGAGCTATTATTTCACCTATTATTTTCATTTCTTCTGTTTTAAACCCTCTTGTAGTTGCTGCCGGCGTACCCAGTCTAACTCCGCTTGTAACAAAAGGACCTTTGGGGTCTTCCGGTACGGTGTTTTTGTTTGCCGTAATGCCGACTTTTTCAAGAAGATTAGCGGCATCTTTACCGGTCATATCGGTCTTTCTTAAATCAAGCGTCATCAAATGATTGTCCGTACCGCCCGTTACTATATCAAGTCCGCCGGAAACAAGACTTTCCGCAAGGGTTTTGGCATTGATAATAACATTCTTAGAATATTCTTTAAAAGAGGGCTGAAGAGCTTCATACAGAGCTACGGCTTTCCCCGCAATAATATGTTCAAGAGGTCCTCCCTGAATTCCGGGGAAAACTGCTTTATCAACGCCTGCGGCATGGTCGACTCCGCAAAGGATTAAACCGCCGCGGGGACCTCTAAGTGTCTTATGCGTTGTAGTTGTAACAAAATCAGCTAATCCTATTGGTGAAGGGTGAAGTCCCGTTGCTACAAGCCCTGCAATATGGGCAATATCAGCCATTAAGTAAGCGCCGACTTTATCCGCTATTTGTTTAAATCTCTTAAAATCAATAATTCTGGGATAATTGCTTGCTCCGCAGACAATCATCTTTGGTTTGTTTTCAACGGCAAGTTTTTCGACTTCGTCATAATCAATAAAGCCGTTGTTGTCAGTTTTGTATCCTATTACGTTAAAATACAGCCCCGAAAAATTAACAGGAGAGCCGTGTGTCAAATGCCCTCCGCAGGATAAGTCCATTCCCAGTATTGTATCACCGTGCTTTAAAGCATAGAGAAATACCGCCATATTTGCCTGAGCTCCGCTGTGAGGTTGGACATTGGCATGCTCGGCGCCGAAAAGTTTTTTTGCTCTTTCAACGGCAAGTGTTTCAATTTCGTCTATATATTCACAGCCGTTATAATAGCGTTTATAGGGTTTGCCTTCTGCGTATTTGTTTGTAAGTACCGTTCCGCAAGCCGCCATAACGGCAGGACTGGTAAAATTTTCACTGGCTATGAGTTCAATCGTGTTTCTTTGGCGTTCAAGTTCCTTGGCTATAAGTTCAGCAACTTGTTTATCGGTATTCTTAATAAAATCCAATTCCATTTAAACTCCTCCGCATTAAAAAACTTCCTTTCTTAATTTTTAATCAAATTGAAAAAAAATGAAAGGAAGTTTTATAAAATTTATTATTTTAATGACTTATTGTTTGATTATTCAATCAAACCGGATTTTTCGGCAGTTTTAATAAGTTCGTCGGCTTTAACTGCAGTGAAAACACCGTCGGCTCTGCCTGATTTGTATGCTCTGTTGACTAAAATATATCCGGTTCCCAGCAAAGCCAATGCTTTTATCGGAGCAGGCAGGGCTTTAAGACTTTGCATAATTTTAGATGAATTTTTGCCTGTAAATTCCAAAATATTATTTACAAGCTTGGTATACCTTGCCGCCCATGGTTCTCCGGCAATGCGCCTGATAACATTTGTCTTAAGTTTTATAATTCCATGAAATGCCGAGTTAGAAGCATTCTTGACAGCATTATAATTCTTTGTAATCAAATTCTCGGGTTTGCCTTTCATAAAATGCTGATAATATTTATTCAGTCCGTAAGCGGAACCTGCAAGTAAACCGAGCTGCAAGGCACTTTGCTGATTAAGACGTTTTTTGCTTGGCTTGGAAGCTAAGAATTCATCAGGTTTGGCAATCACGTCATTTGAATAGACAACGGCGGTACATTCTTTAGCTCCTACCGCGGTATCAGAAGCTCTTAATTCAAACTGTCTGAATATTGCCGGATTATTAACTCTTGTTTCTGACATCGAATTTCACCCCGTCTTTTATTCCCGTAACATATGAATTACCGATTACAACGCCAAGAAGTGCGCCCAATCCGGCTGCTTTTATAAACGGATGAACGCTTCCGGGCCATTTAACGAGTTTTTCCCCGTATTTTGCGGCATATGTATTGAATTTTATCCCCAAATTGTATTGAGCTAATTTACCTGATGCTTTGCCTGCATATTTTACCATTGTTTCTACAATCGAACTGCCGGCTTTATTTGTTGTATTAGAAGTCCTGTTAAAGATTTTTGATATAAATTTTTCCGTGTTAGCGGGATTTTTGGCATAATTACTCCATAATTTCAGTATTTTATCCGAAGCATATACCAAGCCTGCTATCATTCCTGCTGCATAAAGGTTGAACTTGTTAAAAAGCAAATCTATCCCGTTTTTAGGTTTGAATTTTTCTTTTTTTACTTGCAAATCATACTCATCAGCAGATTTTTGAGGAGGCTGCTGCACGGTAAACTTTACTTTGCTAACCTGAGTCGTCTCTTGCGAGCGAATTTTAAACTGGTTATAAACCTGCGGGGAAAATTCCGTGCTTCCAATTTCAGACATATTAAACCTTCCTGCAAAAATTAGCTACCTATATATATTAAAACCGATTTAGCAAAAAAGTTGCCAATTTTTAACAAAAAATTCGGTTTCTGTTAAGAAAGGTTAAAATTTCACGGAGTTTAAAAACTCGATAAAATTCCCGCTATGGTAGCAGACAAATAAGATGCCAACGTACCGCAGATGAGGGCTTTAATGCCTAACTTTGCAATGTCTTTTCTTCTGTTGGGCGCTAATTCTCCGATACCGCCGACCTGAATGGCAACCGAACCGAAATTCGCAAATCCGCAGAGAGCGAAAGTTGCTATTGCCACGGATTTTTGAGAGAGAACGATATCGGAAGTTCCTTTAACTATAGATGAAAGATCCATATAAGCAACAAATTCATTAAGAACCATTTTTGTTCCCATGAGCGTTCCTACGGACTGTGCTTCAGCCCAAGGTACTCCCATCAGCCAGGCAAAAATTGAGAAGAACGAACCGAGGATGTTTTTCAGGCTCAAGTGAGCCAAATCAAGCCCCAAAAAGCCGAGAGAAAGTCCTGTATGGCTGAGCAAAACTCCTACAAAGCCCACAAAAGCATCAAGCATTGCTATTATTGCAATCAGAGCAATGAGCATCGCTATAACGTTAATGGAAATTCTCATACCGTCACCTGCACCGTGCGCTATGGCGTCAATAAGATTTACGTTGGTTTTTTTTACTTCAAGTTTAACGCTGCCTTTTGTTTGGGATTCTTCGGTTTCGGGGAAAACTATTTTTGAAATAACAAGAGCTCCCGGCGCAGCCATAAGGCTTGCAGTCAGAAGATAACTCGCCGGAATACCAAGCGAAATATAAACAGCCATAACTCCGCCTGCTATACATGCCATACTTCCGGACATTGACGCAAGCAGTTCGGACATAGTCATACCTGACACATAAGGTTTAATAAGGATTTGAGCTTCAACCTGTCCTACAAAGATACTTGCCGCATTTGAAAGGGCTTCACTGCCGCTTACGCCCATAATTTTGTAAACCAGCTTTGCAACAACCGCAACTACTTTCTGCATCAGTCCTATGTGATAAGCCACACTGACAAGAGCCGCAACAAATATTATTGTCGGAACTATTTTAAATGCAAAAATAAACCCGCTTCCCGCGCCAAAAAGCTTGTCAAAAACTTCCGGCTTATTAACCAGAACGCCGAAGACAAATTCTCCGCCTTTATCGGAAAAATTAAGCAGTTGAGTTATAAAATCGCCTATTTTGTGAAAAATCATTTGCCCCAGAGGCACTTTAAGCACAAATATTGCTATTATCAGCTGAAATAAAAGACCTGAAACCACGACTCTTAAATTAATCGCTTTTTTGTTATTAGACATTAAATAGGCAATGCCCAATATAAAAATAATCCCGAATATTCCGAAAAATCGTTCCATTTATGCTTTCCCCTTTAATCTGTTTCTTCTTTTCGTGCTTAAACTCATGCCCAATTAGAGCAAAAAAGAATTATTTTATCCAGTTTCACGCTCATTTTTCAGACGACCTTAATATTTTTTTACATTGTGTTTAGCGGATTTATAAGTTCGAAAGTAAAAATTTTCTTTTTAATAAACATTTTTAGAGTAATAACGATTTTTATAAACAAAAATTTTTCGCAAACTTTAAGAATTTATTTGTTGCTCAACAAATATCTTTATCATACAAACAAAGAATAAACATTCTGTAAAAGCTAAGCACAGAATAAATGTTTTCAGCAGTTAAGGAGAGGTTATATCACATGTCAAAAACAAGAAAGCTGGTCGTTCTTCTCGCATTGACTCTTCTTGCGTCAGGACCTGCATTTTCCAAAACAGTCAGTGTGCAGGATTTGACTACTTTGAGTTCGATGGGTAAAGATTCGGCTCTTATTCCGGGAAAAACCTATTCAAAAGAGCACTGGGCGTACAAAACATTGGAAAGCACTTCCAAAAAGTACGGTTTGCTTGTAGGCAAACCGGAACAAACTTTTGACGGAGCAAAATCGCTTACAAAAAATGAAGCGGCTGTTTTGCTCGTAAGTCTTTTAGGAAAAATTGATCAGGACAAAGCAGTTCTGGATGATGCCGAAAAAGCTCAGATTGACATCCTTAAAAATGAATTAAAGGATGAGATGACTGCTCTGGGGGCAAGAATTACTTCCCTTGAAACAAGCGTAAATACATTACAGGGAAGCGTTTCAAAAATAGAAAAAAATGACGAGATGTCATTTAAACACAATTTTGGTGACAGCTTTAAAATAACCGGCGGTTCTCAATTCAAATACACAAGCGAATTTCATCAAAGAGACGTAGACGGTTCAGGAACCAATTTTACGGTCCCCATTGTTGAGTTAAATGTTACGGGCAAAATGTACCCGCATTTGTTCTATAACACCACTCTTTATCCGATGAGAACGTTTACAAGCGTTTCCAAAAGCATACTCGGCGATGCATACTTTTATACCGACATAGTAAAAAATAATAAGATTTATTTCGGACAAACAAGAGTACCGATAGGCTATGAAGGCGTTTTATCTCCCGTGGTCATTGAGGTTGGCTGTAAATCTCAGATTGCCCGTAAATTTTCCGATTACAGAGATGTCGGTGTGAAAGCCATGGGCAGTTATAAGTACATGGATTATTCTTTGGGTGTTTATAACGGAACAAAAAATAATACCGCAGATAATAACAGCGATCTTGATATTGCCAGCTGGTTTGTTTTCAAGCCTCTTGCCGATTATCCCCAATACGGAAAACTTGATGTAGGCGGCGGTTACCATATAGGCAAAAATACGAATAATCTGCATGACTGGAGCTTCTACACCGGTTACAACTATAAAAAATATGCTCTTAAAGCCGAATATGCTTTCAGGGACGGCTATGCGGTTACCGGAAAGCCGATTTCAGAAGCCAGCGGTTGGTATATCAGCAATATTTACAATCTGACGCCAAAAATTCAGTTGGTTGGCAGATTGGACAGATTTGACGGAAACAGAAGCATTGATAACGATACCATCACAGAATATACACTCGGAATAAATTATTTGCTGGCAGGCAATAATATCAAATTCCTGACAGATTTTGTTCATGTTGAAAATAAGGGCGGTAATGACAGCCAGCGTGTTGTGTTTACAACGAATCTGGTATTCTGATAATCCGTTATTTCTACACAAAAAGCAGGGACTTCTCCCTGCTTTTTTGATTCTGCAAGGAAAAATTTCTCATAAGCCAATATTATTAAGTGTAAAAAAGTAGATTGCTTTTTTAAATATAGTCAACTGTCTGATGAAGGATTTTTAAAAATAATTTAATATACATATTACCAAGGGGAATAAAAGGATAGGTTGCGGATATGGAAGCTATTGAAAGTTTTGCAAAGTGCCTGGGTATTCTAGGAGTGTTTCTTGCTCCGTTAGGTGTAATTTTTATGTTCTGTTACATTTTTTACCTTATTAACCTGAGCCATCTGTTAAATTTTGGCAATTTTCTCGCTATGTTCTACTAAA
>CAZXPD010000062.1:0-12197 GCA_964643065.1 uncultured Gammaproteobacteria bacterium
CACGGAGTTCCACAACTCGGCACGGGGGGATTGGCTTATTGCGTTTATTTTCCGTTCAATGCTTTTCGACCTGTTTCACAGGTATAGGAAAGGTTTTGTTTATATGCCCGCCCGCCGCCCCAATAATAATAAGGGGCTACGCCCCTTATTAAGCATGAAAGGCACTTATGGTTTAGTCCGCGTGGGTTGAAACCATGCTTACTTGTTTATATTAAAATAATTTTTAAATATAATAACATTAAATTATACAAGTTATTAACAATTTAGGAGTATCAAATGTCTGTTCAAGTACTTAAGGATTTAAAGCAACTTAACGAGATCTTATTAAAAGAAGCGCAAATATTTTATTTACCCGATTGGAAAAACTTGAAAACTGTAGACATGTACGATTACTTAGATCAAAAAAATTATAAAGGCCTTGAGGATAAATTATTTGATTTTGTCATTAATGCTGATTTCAGGGCAGAACAAAGGATAAAATATGAACAATTAAGTATATTTAAACCATTTCTTAATCTAATAGATCATTCTACAGTCTGTTTTTATCAAAATAATTACATTTGCTCTTATTTTTCAATGGTTCCAATAATCGAAGGATTATTGAGAAAATGGCATATTGAAAATAAGAATAATAGCAAATTCAATGCAAGCAATTTTATAAAAAACATAACCAATTTAATAAAAGAAAAGTACGATAAAGGTAATAAAGAGGAGCATTTTTATAATTGGGTATGTATTCATTGTGATTTGATAAAAGATGTTACGAACAAAGTGTATTTTAAAAATACTAATTCCTGCAAAGAAGAAAACATTTCATTTAATAGGCATTTAGTATCACATTTACTTGAAGACCCTGATTATTTTGAAAGCAGAAAAAATACTTTAAGGCTTTTTTGTTTCATGGATTTAATTGCAGAATGTTATGCATATGACCATCCAATACAATCTAAACAAGTATCTGTAAAGACTTCATATGGTAGTAAAACCTGTTATAAGTATGAAATTGATAATAGCAATAGGAAAGAGGCTTTTAAAAAGTTTTTTATAAAATGTTTTAATTCTAAAGAGCAAATAATCACACTCTTGGAACAAGTCGAAAAGCAATAATCGAAAAACGCAAACATGATTCCAACCCTCGGCCCCATAGCAAAGCCTTCGTTCTACCGCAGACTGCGGGTTCAAAGGGTGCAACGCCTTTTATAGATTACAAAAGTACCGATAAAAAGGTGATTGCATACTTAATATAGCGTTGGGCAGACTGCTTCGACTGTAGAAGCAGTCTCGCAGTGACATGAATTCGCTTGTAATAATAATGAAGCATTGGTAAGATGCTGAACACCTACAATATTACTAATCACCACCGCTTTTTACTTCAGCAAAGCATAATTGGCTTGTGTTATAGTGGCGGGCAAAGCCCGCCGGAGCTTATTTGGCGGGTTGAAAAACCAATCCTGCTATACTCTCAAAATCAATAAAACCTGCTTGAAAAAGAAACATCATCTTTGAATGAATATTTTTCCGAGCCAATGCCTTTTATGAAATCGGTTCTTAAAATTTCGGTTCTAAACCTCTTATCGTCAAGATTTCTGTTCAGAATGATTTCATAAAGACTCAACAGCTCCTGCATTTTAAACTCCTGCGGGAGCAGTGAAGAAACAATCGGAGTATTCTCAATCTCTCTGCGCAGAGTTTCAACAGCTTTTATAATAACTTCCTGATGGTCAAAAGCCAGTTCGGGCATCATATTTAAACTGAACCATCTTGCTTCTTCAGCATCATCAGATGCAACCGGCTTAACCTGAGAATAATTAACCACTGCAAAATAAACCGTACTGACTGTCCTGCCGCGGGGATCTCGTCCGGGTTTTCCGAAAACTCCAAACTGTTCAAGACAAATGTCTTTAACGCCGGTTTCTTCTTCAAGTTCTCTTTTTGCTGCCGGTTCAATATCTTCATCCTTTTCGACAAAGCCGCCCGGCAGTGCCCAGCAGTTTTCAAACGGCGGGTATTTTCTCTTTACGAGAAGTATTTTTAAACTTTCTTCAAAAACGCTAAATATTACCATGTCAACGGTAAGCGCGAAACCTTCAAACTCTCTGTTCATCTTTAATTCTTCCAATTCTAAAATCGTAACCTTGTACTATCGGGAATCTCCTTCCGCTCCCGAAAGCTTTGCTGGTAACTTTCAAGCCCAGCGTTGCCTGACGTCTTTTGTATTCGCTTGAATTTATCTTTTTAATTATATCAATGACTGTTTCCTTGGGATAAACCTTTGAGATTTCGTCAGCGGTTTTGTTCTCTTCTACGTATGCCTTTAAAATGCCGTCCAATACTTCGTAAGGAGGCAAAGTATCCTGATCTTTCTGATTTGGTCTTAATTCAGCAGAGGGCGGTTTATCTATAACGCTTTGAGGTATTATTTCCTTTCCTGCATGTGAATTTATGAAATTTGACAGACGATAGACCATATCCTTCGGCACATCTGCAAGAAGGTTCAATCCGCCTGCCATATCTCCGTAAAGAGTACAATATCCGACAGAAAGCTCGGACTTGTTTCCCGTGCTTAAAAGCAAATAACCGTATCTGTTCGAATGCATCATTAAAATATTTGCCCGAATTCTTGCCTGAAGATTTTCTTCCGCAAGGTCGCCGACAATCCCCTCGTCTTTTTGAAGATTTTCTATGTATGAATTAAAAATATCCGTTATAGGCTGATTTATACATTTGATTCCGAGATTTTGAGCAAGTATTTCGGAATCCTCAACACTGCCTTTGCTTGAATACATACTGGGCATAGTGATGCCCGTAACATTTTCGCTCCCCAGAGCCCTTACTGCAATTGCCGCCGTTAAAGAAGAATCAATTCCGCCCGAAAGCCCTAAAATAACTTTTTTAAAGCCGACTTTTGCGCAGTAATCCCTTAATCCAAGCGTTAATGCCTTCGTCAGACTTTCTTCAACACACTTGGAGTTTTTGTGAATTTCGCCTGAAGCTTTTTGCGTATCATAAACAACCATTGCTTCTTCAAAGTCCGGAGCAAGCGCTTTCAATGCGCCTTTTGAATCAAATACAAAACTCGCTCCGTCAAACAATAAGTCATCGTTGGCTCCTGCCTGATTAACATAAATTAAATGAGCTTTGTTCTTTTTAGCTATGGCAGAAAAAATCTCAAATCTTTCTTTTTCCTTATCCAGCCAATAGGGTGAAGCTGAAATATTAATGATAATATCGGAACCTTCAAGCTGATCGGCAGGATTTATCGAATAAAGAGGCCTGTGCCAGTAGTCTTTGTCATTCCATAAATCTTCACAGACTGTAAGGCTGATTGTTTTGCCTTTAAATTCTACTTTCTCAACCTTTTGACCGGCTGCAAAATATCTGGTCTCGTCAAAAACATCGTAAAAAGGCAGCAGGCACTTATTATGGCGGGCAATAATCTCTCCGTTGTGTATAAAAGCAGCTGTATTAAAGTATTTTTTCCCGACATTTTGAGGGTTTTTGTCAATGAATCCGCAAATAACAGCTTTTTCTTTTGTATGATCAATTATCTTTTGCAGGGCGGAAATATTGTCGTCGACAAAACTTTCAAAATCCAGCAAATCTCTGGGCGGATAGCCCGTAATGCACAATTCGGGGAAAACAACAATATCAACATCTCTCGAGTTTTTTATAAACTCAAGCATCTTGTTAAGGTTTCCCGTTAAGTCCCCGATTTTGGGGTTGATTTGAGCTAATGCTATTTTCATAATCCGATACTTTCTTGAATATTATAATTCTATACGAAAATAAAAGTTAAAATATTAACCCGATTATTAAACAAAAACAAAATCCCTCAAGAAGAGCAATTTTGTTTCTGATTTTTATATTTTTGAACTAAGCCTTAAACGGTTGTCTGCATTTGCTCGAAACATGGTTTGCAATACACGGGTTTTTCGTTTGACGGCTTAAAGGGTACCTGCGCTGCTTGTCCGCATTCCGAACAGGTTACATCGTACAATCTTCTTTCGCCTCTTCTGCTGTTGCGGCTTTTCTTTCTTGCGGATCTGCATTCGGGACAACGCTTCGGTACATTTACCAAGCCTTTTTGCTCAAAAAATTCCTGTTCCCCCGCCGTAAAAACAAAATCTGAACTGCAATCCGAACATTGGATTGTTACATCTTGATAGGGCATTCTTTCCGGACCTCCTGAGTTACTGTAACTTATCCTTTGATGTGTCCGGGATAGATGCTGAAATCTATAACGGTATGCATCTTTGGATATTAAATAAATATAATTTTACCATCTCACGCATTTTTATCAAGATTGAAAAATGGATTATTAATTTTAATTATTATTAGAAATTTTCTTTTTAAATACATGCAAAAAAACATTAAAAAGAAGAGCTCATTGAACTCTTCTTTTTCTTTTTGAAAATTTATTGAGAACTTATGCTGCCTTGAAGAAATCTGCATCCGGTAATACCGTTTCGAAAATGTTTTTTACGGCTTTTTCAAATTCTTTTTTATTAGTTGTTGCGATTTTTTCTTCCGCAATATTAACGAGAGCTTGTCCGGTTGCCAAACCGCCGTTTCCTAGAGCAGCATCGGTTGTTTTATAAGTATTTCCGAAAAATTCGTTCCATTGTGACCTTGAATATCCTGAGTTATCTGAATATCTGCTTGCATATGCACCTGTCCCGTTGTTAATGGCATCAATCAGTGCTTGCGATGAGCTTTTCACCCATTTTTCAACTGCTGCAATTGCTGCCTGTTTATTTGCTTCGGTAAGGCTGTTCTTATATGTAAGTACTGCTTTCATTGCGTTTTTAGCATCTGTGACAGCTTGAGAATCGCCCTGAACAGGTTGAAGTTTCGCATCATCAGGACTTGTAATATCTTTTGCGCCTGCAAATGCTCCGTTGAATGCTTCGTCAAGGTAGCTGGCTCTCCATCCGTTGTTCAGCTGGGTAACGAAGTTTTCTGCCATTGTTTTTGCGTTATCCGTATCATAGTAAAGAACGGGAGCTGATATTGCCGAGCAGTCGCTGTAAACCATTTTTTGGTTGAACGGGTTATAAGCCAAATTATCGTTAGCATCAACTTTTCCGTCATTGTTTGTATCAAAGTTAAAGTGCGCATTACCGTCTATATTGCCGTCATTGTCAAGAGCACCGGTTAATTGGGTTAATAATCCGCTGTCTCCGTCTTTTACATCAACGGAATTGTTTATGCACCCTACAAAATCTTGAGCAATTGTTCTGCCTTTATAGCCCACAGATAGTCTTGAACCGCTGTAGCCGATTGATACTCCGCTTTGTGTAATTCTCGGGTCACTGTAATTATTTTGGTCGCCTATTTTTTGACCGTTCAGATATACTTCAAATGTTCCCTGATAGTGCGATACGATATTAATTCCCGAACCTTTGAGGGTTAGATTTTGGTCGGTAATAATTCTTGCGCTTTGATTGTCAGCGCCTATGTTGTTTTTGAATGTTGCGTTAAGTGAATAATCATCGTTATCCATCATTTTATAAACACCGTTTTCTCTGCCCTGAAGGTCAAAGCTCTGCATTGTTCTGTTATTGACGCTAAGGTAGAAGTGAGGATCGCCTCCGCAGAACGAATCAGAGTCTATACAGCTTTCCGTAACGTTAATAATTTTGTCGTTTCCTTCATTGCCGAGAATTTGGCAGTTTGAACCCATAAAGTAGATTTCGTCATCGCCTTCGTTGCCGCAAACATTATTAGAATTGCCTTCTGCATAAATTTTGTCGTTTCCTGCATTGCCGCATACCGTGTTTTCATTACCGACAAATACTATGCTGTCATCGCCGTCATTGCCTGCTACGGCATTTTTATTGCCTTTAACTGCTATTTCGTCGTTGCCGCTTCCGCCTGTTACAGTGTTTTCATTGCCTTTGCATGCAATTTTGTCATCGCCGTCGTCACCGGAAATAACGTTTTTGTCACCTGCGGATGCTATTGCGTCATCACCGCTTCCGCCGACTACTGTATTTTCGTTACCTTTGCTTGCAATTGAATCATCGCCCGAACCGCCATGTACAGCATTTTTATCGCCTTCGCTTGCTACTTTGTCGTTACCGCTGCCGCCATGAACAGCATTTTGATTGCCTCGGCTGGAAATTTCGTCATCGCCGTCACCGCCGTGAACAACATTCTGGTCACCAACGGAACTGATTTTATCGTTGCCTTCATTTCCCGTTATTACATTTCCGTTGCCGGCGCTGAAAATCGTGTCGTCACCGCTTCCGCCGACTATTGCATTGCTGTCGCCGTAAGAAAAAATAGAATCATTTCCTTCGCCGCCGTCAATGTAGTTTCCGCCGTTTCCGTTTGCGGTGCCTGTTGCCGTTTGCGTATCTGTTGTAGTCACCGCTACATTGGATTGGTTTACTGAGGGGTTAGCATACTTGGACTTCAGGTCGCTGAATACGTTGGTTAAGTTCGATGCTTCTAACATTGCAAAATCTCCTATTTATAAATATATGAATTTTTTTATCTATGCTTCCATGTAAATAAAAACAATTAATATATATAAAAAACATATTTTTTATATTTTTGTTATATATCTTTACAATTATTTTAGATTTCTGTCCACAGAGAAGTTTTTGGATGTTAAAGCAACAAAAAACCTCCTTTTTAAGGAGGTTTTCAGGTAAAATTATTTGTAATTGATTGTTTATTATGATTTAGAGTATTCTGCGTCGATAACATCTTCATCAGAAGGACCTGAAGAGGATGTTTCACTTGATTCGGAAGAAGAAGTTTCCTGAGTTTGAGATGCCCCTGCCTGCTGATAAGCAGCGGATGAAATTGCGAACATTGTCTGCTGGATTTGCTCTGAAAGTGATTTTACCCGCTCAACAGGTTCATTTTCTTTTAACGCATTTTCAAGGTCTTTTTTCTGTTCTTCAAGTTTAGATTTTTCTGTATCAGACATTTTGCCTTCAAAATCCTTAATCAGTCTTTCTGCTGAATTTACGAGACTGTTCGCATTGTTTCTGATTTCGACTTCTTCTTTTTTCTTTCTGTCTTCTTCAGAGTGAACTTCAGCTTCTTTAACCATTTTGTCGATATCGTCTTTATTCAGGTTAGAAGTGCCGGTAATTGTAATTTTTTGTTCTTTATTTGTAGCCTTATCTTTCGCGCTTACGTTTACAATCCCGTTAGCATCTATATCAAAAGTAACTTCTACCTGAGGAAGACCTCTCGGTGCAGGAGGTATTCCGTCAAGCCTGAACATACCGAGCGATTTATTGTCTTTAGCCATAGGTCTTTCACCCTGTATGACATGAACGTCAACTGCCGTTTGATTATCTTCTGCGGTGGAGAAAACCTGACTCTTGCTGACCGGGATGGTTGTATTTCTCGGTACCAAAGCCGTCATAACGCCGCCCAAAGTTTCGATTCCGAGAGTTAACGGTGTAACGTCAAGAAGAACTATGTCTTTGATTTCTCCGGCAAGTATGCTTGCCTGAATTGCCGCGCCCACCGCAACTACTTCATCGGGGTTAACGGTTTGGTTAGGTTCTTTGCCGGTCATATCCTTAACCATTTTTTGAACAGCCGGAATTCTGGTTGAACCGCCGACCAAAACTACTTCCTGAATTTCGTCTTTGCTGAGTTTTGCATCATTAATTGCCTGCTCAACCGGTCTTCTGCATCTTTCAAGAAGTTCATGACTTAAGTCTTCGAATTTGGCTCTTGTTAAAGTCATTTCAAGGTGCTTTGGACCGTTAGCGTCTGCCGTAATGAACGGCAGGCTTATATTTGTTTCAATAACGGAAGATAATTCGCATTTAGCTTTTTCTGCGGCTTCTTTTAATCTCTGTATTGCCTGTTTGTCGTTTCTGAGGTCAATGCCTTCCTGCATTTTAAATTCATCACACAGCCAGTGCATGACTTTTTCGTCAAAATCATCACCTCCGAGTTTTGTATCGCCGCTTGTAGAGAGAACTTCAAATACTCCGTCGCCGACTTCAAGGATACTGACGTCGAATGTGCCGCCGCCAAGGTCAAATACAAGAACCTTTTCGTTGCTTTTTTTATCAAGTCCGTATGCAAGAGCGGCTGCCGTCGGTTCGTTGACTATCCTTAAAACATCAAGACCGGCGATTTTGCCCGCGTCTTTTGTAGCCTGTCTCTGACTGTCATTAAAGTAAGCAGGTACAGTTATAACGGCTGAAGTTACTTTTTCGCCCAGATATTTAGAAGCATCGTCAGCTAATTTACGCAGAATCATTGAACTGATTTCCTGCGGGGTATAGTCTTTGCCGTCTATTGATTTTCGATAATCCGAACCCATATGACGTTTTATACTTATTACGGTTCTGTCGGGGTTAAGAATTGCCTGTCTTTTTGCTAATTGTCCTACCAATCTTTCGCCTGTTTTGGAAAAACCAACAATGGAAGGAGTTGTACGGCTGCCTTCGGCATTAGCTATAACCGTCGGCTTTCCGCCTTCCATCACTGCGACTACCGAGTTTGTAGTCCCTAAGTCTATCCCGATTGTTTTTGCCATAAAAATTACTCCTTTTATAAAAATTTAGCTGTTTAAAAACACAAATATTTTAGTATTCACTAATAAAAATAGCAGGAAATTTTAATAAATATTAATTTCTAAAGAAAAAATTAATAATGTTGGAAATTAGCCCTGTGCGGAAGAAATGGAAGGCATATTTTATAACATATTCGATTTGTTATTATGGAGGCGGCTAAGAATCACTTGATTTATGTATAGGCATACACAGGGATAAGGTTTATAATTAAAATAATTTTAAAGGGAAAAATGATGAAAAAATTAAAATCAGGTTTAATAATTGCTGTTTTTACAATATTTACGGCAAATTTTCTGCCTGCTTTTTCAATAACTCCCGATGATACCACTGCTTTTCAATACTTATATCATCATGGACATTCCAAAGAACTGATTTGTTTTGTTCAGCTGCAAAAAACCAGGCTGGAGAGTGAAACGGCAGGACTTCCGGATTGCTATAAAAAATCAAAGTTCAAAATCTTTCTTGAAAATATGTTTAGAAGAACTGATGCAACTCTTCCGATGGGAAGGTTTGGCAACAGACCAATTATGGAATAAACTGCGGTTAGGGTTTATACAACAGACTTTTGTTCAAAGCATCTTTTAAATATCTTCCCGTAAACGAGTTCTCGTTAAGAGATATATGTTCGGGCGTACCTTCAGCAATTATTTCTCCGCCCTGCTCGCCGCCGTGAGGACCTAAATCTATAACGTAATCCGAAACTTTTATAATATCGAGATTATGCTCGATGACGACGACTGTATTTCCAGAATCAACAAGTCTGTTTAAAATATTTATTAATTTGTCCAAATCTGCCCAGTGAAGACCTACCGAAGGTTCATCCAACATGTAAAGTGTTTTGCCCGTAGCTCTTTTTGCAAGTTCGGATGCTAACTTCACACGTTGTGCCTCACCGCCGGATAAAGTCGTTGCGCTTTGACCCAATTTAATATAATCGAGTCCGACGTCGTAGAGGGTTTGCAGTTTATTTCTGATTGAAGAAATATTTTTAAAAAACTCAAGAGCCTCTTCCACTGTCATATTTAGAACATCATTAATGGATTTACCCTTGTATTTTATTTCAAGGGTTTCGCGGTTATATCTTGCGCCTTTGCAGATTTCGCATGGAATATAAACGTCGGGCATGAAGTTCATTTCAATTTTTATTATCCCGTCGCCTTCGCATGCTTCGCATCTTCCGCCTTTGACGTTGAAACTGAACCTTCCGGCTTTAAATCCCCGTGCTTTGGCTTCGTTTGTTGAAGCAAAAATATCTCTTACGTGGCTAAAAACTCCCGTATATGTTGCGGGATTGCTCCTCGGTGTTCTGCCAATCGGGCTTTGATCAATTTCAATAACCTTATCGATAAACTCAAATCCTTTTATATCTTTGACGCCCTGCGGTTTCGGGATATTTTTCCCGATTTTATGCTTAGCAAAGTTATACAGAATATCAAATACCAGAGAAGATTTCCCCGAACCGCTTACGCCTGTTACGGAAACAAATTTTCCGAGCGGAATATCGACATTAATATTCTTGAGGTTATTTTTGACGGCTCCTTGGATGCTTATTTGTAAACCATTGCCAAGCCTGCGTGTTTCAGGTGTTTTTATGGATTTTGCGCCTCTTAGATACTTGCCTGTTATTGACGTTTTTACTTCTTCAATATCCGCAGGCGTTCCTTCGGCAACAATTTCTCCGCCGTGAAGTCCTGCACCCGGACCTATATCAATAATCCAATCGGCTTTTCGTATTATTTCTTCGTCGTGCTCGACTACTATAAGAGTATTTCCAAGATTTCTCAACTGAAACAGAGTATTTAAAAGCTGTTCGTTATTCAGCTGATGCAGTCCGATGCTCGGTTCGTCCAAAACATATAAAACACCGGAAAGTCCGGAGCCGATTTGAGTTGCGAGTCTAATCCTCTGTGCTTCGCCTCCTGAAAGTGTCCCTGAAGCCCTGTCTAAACTTAAATAATTAAGTCCTACATCAATAAGAAACTTTAATCTTTCTCTTATTTCCATTAAAAGCTGTTTGGCTATTGTCAGCCGATAATCGTCAAGTTTAAGAAACAGCGTTGAAATAAATTCGTGGCAGTCCGAAATCTGCATTGAGCAGATATCTGCTATTGATTTATCGGCAATTTTTACCGCAAGGGGAAAATCTTTAAGCCTTTTACCTTTGCATTTGCCGCACGGTATCTGTGACATGTATTTTTCAATTTCGGCTCGCACAGAATCAGATGAGGATTCGTCGTATCTTTCTTTCAGATAATTCACAATGCCCTTGAATTGGGCTTTATAGGATTTTCTTCTTCTTCTTTTAAAATCATCGTGGACAAAATGGACTTTCTCGCCTTTGGAACCGTAAAGTATGATATTTCTGTGCTCTTCGGGAAGCTCGGAAAAAGGCGTATCAAGGTCTATTGCAAAATGCCCGGCAACGGACTTCAAAATATCGGCATAATATTGGTTGCCGGTTCTCGCCCACGGATAAACAGCTCCGCCGTTAATTGACAGGTTGGCATCGGGAACAACAAGGTCGGGGTTTATTTCAAAATGGACTCCCAACCCTCCGCATTCTTCACATGCACCGTAAGGACTGTTAAAACTGAACATTCTCGGCGAAAGCTCTTCAAAACTCAGTCCGCAGGCTTCGCAGGCAAGTTTTTCAGAAAACATAATTTCTCTTTTGCCTATAATGTCAATAATCACTAATCCGCTTGCCTTTTGCAAAGCGGTTTGCACGCTTTCCGAAATCCTCGCGCTTGAGCTTTCCTTGACGATAATCCTGTCTATAACTATGTCTATATTGTGTTTTTTGGTTTTTTCAAGCCTGAATTCCTCTTCGTCAAGACTGCTAACCTTACCGTCTATCCTTACCCTGATAAAACCTTCCTGTCGAAGTTCATTAAGAACATTAGCATATTCGCCCTTTTTTCCTCTTATTATTGGCGCTATGACCTGTATCATTGTTCCTTCATCCAGTTCAAGGACTCTGTCCACAATCTGATCAAGGGTTTGAGGTGAAATTTCCCGTCCGCATGATGGGCAGTATGGCGTGCCTATTCTGGCATAAAGCAGACGCAGGTGGTCATATATCTCTGTAACCGTTCCCACGGTTGAACGGGGATTGTGGCTTGCCGACTTTTGGTCAATGGAAATAGCGGGGCTTAAGCCCTCTATGCTTTCTACATCAGGCTTTTTAAGCTGTCCCAAAAACTGTCTTGCGTATGCGCTCAAGCTTTCGGCATAGCGTCTCTGTCCTTCGGCAAATATGGTATCAAAAGCAAGACTGCTTTTGCCGGAGCCGCTGACTCCCGTGAAGACCACAAGCTGATTTTTTGGGATTTTAACGTCTATATTTTTAAGGTTATGCTGGTTAGCGCCCCTAATTGCAATAAAATCCTTTTTCTCTCCAAAGTCCATATATAATAAGCAGTTTTCTTTTTTCTATTAATTTTATTATGCCATGTTTAAGGACTTTTGGGGGTAAAAATGAAAAATCTTAAAGATAAATGTTATGTGAAAATTTTTAGTGTTTTTTGCTACCTATTTGCATCCCATTTGCAGCCTTTTTGCAACCTATTTTGTAAATGCTGTTATATTCAAATCGCCCTTTGAGGCTGTGTTTATAAGGAAATTGGTCTCTTATCATAA
>CAZXPD010000063.1:0-10925 GCA_964643065.1 uncultured Gammaproteobacteria bacterium
AAAGCTTGATGTTATTGATTTGCGTCAACGGTTTTTCTCTTAAAATCAGTTTAACAACCGCAGAATCAACTTTTGGGGAAGGATAAAAGCTTTTGGCTGGAATTTTGCCTATAAAAGATGTTTGCGCTTTGTAGTTTAAAAGTATTGAGAGAAGTCCGTATTCTTTTGACGGGCTTTTTTCATCAGCCGTAATTCTTTTTGCCACTTCATACTGAACGGTTAGAATTATTTCTGAAATGTATTTGTTTGGTATCTCTTCATCAATTTCGCCAAGTAAATGGAAAAGTATCGGGGTGGTGATGTAATACGGTATATTTGCAATTATTTTAAGGGGTTTATCGGAGAGTTTTTTTATATCGAGCTTTAAAATATCTTCTTTTATTATTTCTATATTTTGATACGGCAGTTTTTTGAGCTCTGCTATCGCTGAATCGTCAATTTCAACTGCTATAACCTTTTTGGCTTTTTGAGCAATCTGCTCTGTCAGAAATCCAAGCCCTGAACCGATTTCCAGAATCGTATCATCAGGGGAAATTTCTGCCGCATCAATTATTTTATGAATAACGGCAGCATCAATCATAAAATTTTGCCCGAGGCGCTTTTTTGTTCTGAAATTTTTAGCTCTTTGAAGGTAATTCATTTAATATTTCTCAGAAAAGGCGTTCTTATGCATGCTAAACTTATATTGTCATTTTTTCAAGAAAATCTTTATGCCGCATATAATTGAAGAAAATTTAATAACCTCAAAATCTCAGATTATTGAACTTTATCAAAAGGGTGCAAAACCTAAATCTGATTTTAAAGCCGGTATTGAAGCCGAAAAACTCCCCGTTAACTGCGAAACTTTCAAAGCTGTTTCATATTTCGGCAAAAACGGGGTTCTTGAATTTTTAAAACGTTATAAAGAAGAATATAACTGGAAATATATAATTCAGGACGGTAAAATTACCGGTTTAGTTAATGAAACCGGGACTGTTACCTTAGAGCCCGGAAGTCAGCTTGAATACAGCATAAATCCTCAAAAAACAATCGCTGAGACGGCTTTTTTGCTGAAAAAATTCAACGATTCAATTGAAAAAACAGGAAAAGAATTTAATATAACCTGGCTTGAATATGGCATCCAGCCGTTTTCGAGCTTTAAGGACATTGACGTAATACCCAAAAAACGCTATGCATACATGACCGATTATTTGCCCTCAAAAGCATCCATGCCGTTGGTTATGATGAGAGAAACAGCAGGAATTCAGCTTGCGTTTGATTATGAATCGGAAAAAGATGCTATGAGAAAAATGCGTATTTCTCTGATGCTTTCGCCTTTTATGACTGCAATGTTTGCAAATTCGCCGATAAAAAATAATAAAGATACCGGATACAAGTCATACAGAGCTCTGGCGTGGCTAAATACCGACAATGACAGAACCGGTTTAATAAGCAGAGAATCGTTTAGACAGGGAGCTTCTTTTGAAGATTATGTTAATGCAGTTTCGGATATTCCGATGATATTTCTGCACAGGGGTGATAATTATTATGAAACGGGTAATTTAACATTCGGGGGATTTATAAAAAGCGGCTTTGAAGGTTACAGAGCCGATATAAACGACTGGCTAAACCATGCCAGCTTGTTCTTCCCTGATGTGAGACTAAAAAATTATATCGAAATCCGCAATCATGACTGCGTAAATTATGACCTGACACTTGCCTGTATTGCCTTGTGGAAAGGCATCATGTACAATAACAAAGCATTAGAAGATGTTGAGGAACTTTTAAAAGACTACACTTATTACGACATAAGCCTTTTACGGACTCTTGTTCCAAAGTACGCGCTTGATGCCGAAATCAAAGGAATAAAAATATCCCAAAGCGCAAAAGAAATTGTGAAAATATCAAAAAAATCTCTGAAAGAAGAAGCAGTTTATATAGAACCGCTCGAAAAACTTGTAAGTTCAGGTAAAAGCCCTGCGGATGTTATGCTCGGAAATTGGGATGAAGAAAAAGGATTTAAAAGCCAAAGAGCTTATCGTTAAAGATAAGCTCTTTGTATAAAACTATTATTGATTAGGGTTTTCTGAAAATATTACCGAGAGTTGCTTCGCCTACATTACCTGCAAAGTTACCAACTCCTCTGCCGATCCAGCCGCCTACCTGATCACCGGCGTATGCGAGAGCGCAAGCTGCTCCTAAGCCGACTGCTCCGATTGCTAATCCGGGTACCCAAGCGGGAGCTGTTGCAGCTAATAATGCTGTGCCTGCGCCAGCTATAGCTATACCAGTGAGTGTTCCGCCAACTCTGCCGCTTATTGCGCCGCCGGTTGCACAGATCTGTTTGCCAAGACTGTTTTTAGAAAGGTCAATATTTCCGACTTCTTCTGCGGTAGCAATTATCGGTACAAGGAACGGACTTACTTTGCCAAGAACTTTTAATGCGCCTGCAACTTTGCCGGCTTCCGGTAAAATTGATTTAACGGTGGAAGGTACTGCGGATTTTGCTGCGTCAACTAAGTTACGAATGGTTGTATCCATTGCTCCTTGAGTTGCCAGTGTACTTTTCGCTGCTCCGGCTTGTGATGTTGCTGAAGTGGCTGCCTGTTCACCTGATTTAAATGCTTCGAGAACGCCTTTTTTATTTGCTTCAAAAATGCTTTTCTCGATATCAATTGCTTTATTTACAACAGTTTTAGCAGCGTCATAACCTCTTTCAGCTGCTGATGTTGCTAAATTTTTCGCATTGTTGAGTAATCCCGGATTTGTAGCTCCCTTATAAGCCTTAGCTTTTTCGGCTTCAAAAGACGAAGTACCTTTTTGTACTTTGTCAAATATTGAATTTTTTGCATCTGCACCCAATGATTTGAACCAATTGTCAATATCCGCAGCAGTACCTCCCGTACCACCTAAGTTTCTTGCCTTATCAAGCGCTTTTCCGGGCAAACTGGTAATACCACTAAGTAAACTCATAATAAATCCTCCTTAATAAATAACCTCTGCATACTATTTAATAACCCTAATATTATAAAAACAAACTTATAAAAAAAATTGCCAGTTGTTTGATGAATTGTTAAGAATTTTTAAATTTGATTAGTTATTTCTGTCTTAAAAAATTGCTTGATGAGTTTTTGGTTCATTCTGACAACAGATACAAAATGTCCTGACAGACTGCGTTATGGCTTTAGGTGTAAATTATTTTATTTTAGAAAATTATTCCTGCTTAAAAATTAATCCTGCTTAATCTTTTGTAATATTTTTATAAAAACAAGCAATTTTACCTTTTAAATTGTTTTTAAATAAATAGGAAGAATATCAGGATGTTTGTTTAATATTGAAAATTACTGGGAAAATAATATCGATTTACTCTGCAAGAAAGGGTAAATTTTAGGAGGGAGAACAATGGCTGAATACATTCCGGCACAATTAACACAGGGTACCACATACGATGCATATCCTTGGGGCGGAAATTCTTATGAAAAAGTTGCAGGTAAGTTAGGATTGAACCCCAAAACTGTCGATCCTGCGGATTTGCAAAAAGCCATAGAAAATGTTATCGGTGAACAGCCGGCAGCTAAAACAGAAGTTGTAAAAAGAATAATTCCAAAACCAAAAGTGTTGGCTGATGCTTCAAAAAAAGTAACTATCCCCATAGAACTCCCTAAAGACACTGTAGAATTAAGTGAAACGGCAAAGCTAAGCCCCTCAACAAGATTAGAGATGGCAAAAATAACGGGTCGCAAACCCATGAGCTATTATTTGGAACAAGGGAAATTAAAAGCTCAATTAGAACCTAAGCCTACTTTTGAATCAATTATGGGTGATGCAAAAGGACTTGCGGATGATGCGGCTGAACAAGCAGGCAAGAGCAAAGTTATTCCTGAACCAACTGCAGGTACAAGCAGAATAACTTTAGATAATCTTCCCTGCAAAGCAAGAGAAGCGGCAGGCAAAGCTTGGAACTTTTTAGCCAAGCCTTTATCAGAAACCCCTTTCGGAAGAATTCTTCCGACGGAAAGTCAGAATGCATGTGTGCAATCCGCAGCAAAAGGCATTGGCAGAATTCCGATTTTACTTCCGATTGTTGCATTTGCGACAAAACTTGGCAATATTTACAACGGATTTAAAGACGGACCTGTTGAAGGTACAAGGGTAACGGCAAAATCCGCCGTTGAAGCAACGGGTATTACGGCAGGAGCAATGGCAGGAACAGTTCTCGGAGCCGCTATAATCGGCAGGGTGCCTTTCCTTAAAAATCTTGCAACACGCGCTATTCCGATTATGGGCAGAGAATTTAGCATTACCGCAAAAGGCGTAGGTGCGTTCTTGGCAGGAGCCTATCTTGCAGTTAAAGGCGATTGGATAGGAAACAGGATCGGAAGAGCAGTTTTCGGCAAATCAAAGGCAGAAGAACAAAGAGAAATGCCCAGAGTGAACTGTTCTCCGCTAAGACCGTCATTAGCACGGGATATGGACTTATATACTCCGAGAATAAGACGGGACTTAACTTATGATGAAGTACATGATTTCATTATGAATCCTCAGCAATAAAGGATTTTATACTAACTAAATGCCGTATAATTATACGGCATTTAGTCTTTGAATTATGCATCGCCTTAAAATACAATCAGAGAGAAAATTAAACAAAAATTTTTCTTAAATATTCTTAATATTTATATAAAAACAAGCAATTTTTGATCAAAAAAATTTTTTATATATATAGGAAGTTTGTAAGGAAGCAAGACAAGTTTGAAAATACGGGAAATTAAACTTATTGGCAGGCAAGGGTAAATTTTAGGAAGGAGAAAGGATGGAACCTGTACAATTTTCAGGTTACAGCGGATCGTTACCGGATGCATATACAAGTACAACTAATTCACCCGCATATTCTTTTAACGGAAGCGGTGCAGCAATGGGTGAAACAGGAGATACGGCTGCTAAAGCAGCTGCAAAAAAAGCCGGTCAGGCAAGAATAAATAACAGTTTATTGGGAAAAAGATTCGGCAGTTTGTCTCAAAGATTGAGTTCCAACCCAAGTACATCGAGAATTATGGGTGCGGCGAAAGATACGTGGAATTTTGCTAACACGAAACTGTCACAAACAGATATCGCCAAAGCCGGAATGAAAAAAGCCGGAGTGGAAGTTTATTATAAAGACGTTACCGGATTTGCACAAACTGTTGCCACAAAAGGCGAAGGCAATTTTGTTTCAAAATTTGTTGCCAACGGCTTGGCAAGAACACCGTTTTTTGTTCCTCTGGTAGTTTTTGCAACTAAATTAAATAATATCAAAAAAGGCTTTGAGAACGGTTATAAAGATGGCGGAATTGTCGGAAGTGTTAAAGAAGGACTCAAAGTTACGGCAAAATCGCTTACCGAAACCGTCGGCGCAACCGGAGGCGTTGTTGCAGGCGCGGCAGCAGGAGCAGCCATTGTGGGAAGCATAGGCATGCTCGCCGGTGCGGCAATTACACTGCCGTTAATAGGTATCCCGATAACTGCAATCGGCATAGGCGCTCTCATCGGCGGAGCCATTCTCGGATGGAAAGGCGAAGAATTGGGCAACAAAATAGGCATAAAGATTTTCGGCAAATCCAAACTTGAAGAAAACGGCGAACCTCCTGAAGATGCGGCTCAAGGTGCTAAATCCGTCAATATCTTTGAAACAGGAAACGCAGCTTAATAATTATTTAAGCAGTAATATACTAAACGCATTAAATAAATTGACATCGTCATTCTTGAGGCACAGCCGAAGAATCTCCATATTACAGACCTTGAGATGTTTCGTGGAATTTACACTGAGCGAAGCGAATGTGCTCAACATGACGAATGTAATAATGGGTTTAGCAGAAATCCCGTATGCAATTCAGGTAATGTTTATATCCTTTCTTGCTTTTAGCTCCTGTATTCAGGAGCTTTTTTTATTCGGAAATTGGACCGATTGTTAAGTTGCCGGAACTTTCAGAGCTGTTTGAGAAGCCCCCTTTGAAGAAATTTTTATAAGTTTCGGGCTTTATGTTATAAATCGCATACCCGAATACCACTCCGACCAATAATGCAAGCATAGCGTATTCAACTATATTACTGCCTGAAATTCTTTTTGCGGATTTCATGTTTATTCCTCACGAGAAAAATTAAAGTAATGCTGTTGTTCGTAAATGAAATACTTCAATTTGTTCTTCATTTACATTATAAATTCCTTTTGAATCAAATTTAATGTTCGTTTCTTCTTTTAGGGCGTTATATTTGTTTTTAAAAAGGGTACTCACCAGTATTTCGTTTTCTCCGCAAAGTTCGATGATCCTTTCCGTTACTGCAAAATCCTTATCTGCTGTCAGTTCGCTGTATGAACAGTGACAGGCAATTTTGTAATGAAGTTTTTTGCTCATATCCAAAATGTCTTTGTTTATCTCCTGAACTTTGTTATTGATGTAAAAAGCATAATCAATTGCGTCAGTGACGTTATAAAACAGGAATCTATAGTCTTCCTCTCCACTACCGCCGCCTTCCTTTTTCCACTTTTTGCCGCTGTAATGGCTGCTGTAATCAACGGCTCCGTTAATCAGATTATTGAAAATACCTTCCGAAAAAGGATCATCATCTTCCTGATAAAGATAGGAAAAAGAGCTGTCTTTTTTTCTGAATTTTAAAATCAGATAGACAACTTTATTCTTTGCAAGTTCTTCAAGAAATTTTGTTTTTGTTTTTTCGGATTGCCGTCTTATTTCATCGGCTTTTGCCTTTTTCTTTACCGTATAAAGCGCATCATCAAGATGGGACAACACTCTTCCTGCGATGAAAAACAAAAAAGAAAACAGCAGTACAAGAAAAGAAAGAAATAAAGGAACAGAATCAATTACATCACCGTTGAAGTGAATTTTGTAATTTACAAACCCTCTTGTGAAATTCAGCAGCGGTGAAAGAAATTGTCCCAATATATTCGTTATTGGAGACAATGCGGCTATCTCGGTTGTTGCCAATATCCAATATAATATAACTACGGGAACAAAAAACAGTAATGCTGCCTCAAGAAACCTGCAAATCCATATCATAAATTTCATTTTATTTTCAATCCTTTTTAAAAATTCAGTTTAATATGCTTATGCCCTAATCATAATGAATTATAACATTTCGTTTATAAAAATTTATCCAATTATCTGATGATTAAATTATCAATAAGACGAACTCCGTCAATTTTTCCTGCAAACGCCAAAAAGGTATCTGACGCTAGATTGTTGACAGGCTCCAGGTCAATAATACTATACGCTTCAAAATATTCGGGCTCTATGTTGCTGCCAAGCATAAGCAAGGATTTGTTAATAATTTCTTTTTTGTCGGTAAGACCTGAATTGTACAAGCTAAGGGCTTCGCGTAAAACTTTGTGAATTGTTGATGCTTCTTTTCTTGCGCTTTGGGATAAATAAATATTTCTTGAGCTTAACGCCAGTCCGTCAGGTTCCCTGATTGTCGGACAGCCTATTATTTCAACCGGTAAATTTAAATCAAGGCACATTTTTTTTATGATTATAAGCTGCTGTATGTCTTTTTCGCCGAAAAAAGCATAATCCGGCGTTATTATATTGAAAAGCTTTAATACAACAGTTGCAACGCCGTCAAAATGCCCTTTTCTGGATAAGCCGCAAAGTTTATTTTTAAAATTTTCCGGCGGACATACTTTTGTTATTTCCTGCCCTTTCGGGTACATTACTTCGGCAGTCGGGGTAAAAATCAGGTCAACATTATGTTTTGAGCATAATTCAATATCTTTTTCAATAGGTCTGGGGTACTTGTTAAAGTCCTCATTTGGACCGAACTGGGTTGGATTGACGAAAATGCTGACGGTTACTTTATCACAAGTATCTTTTGCTTTTTTTATAAGACTTTCATGTCCTATGTGAAGCGCTCCCATAGTAGGCACAAAACCGACGGTAAGACCTTGTTTTTTCCATTGATCTATTTTTTGCCTGACACTTTCGATATCGGAAAAAATCTCTGTGGTATTCTTTTTTTGTTCAATTTTTTGCATTTTTCAGTCGTTTGGTTTCTTCATCCGACAGATGGAAAATTTCTTTGTCTGCGGGGAATTTACCTTTTAAGACATCGTTTTTGTAGTTTTCAAAAGCGTTTGTGATTACTGAGTGCAAATTAGCATATTTGCGCGCAAATGTGGGGGTAAAATCGCTGTATTTGCCGAGGATGTCGTCACAGACAAGGATTTGTCCCGAACAATACCTGCCTGCTCCTATGCCTATTGTCAAAATATCAAGATTTTCGGTAATTAGTTTTGCCGATTCTTCGGGAACCATTTCCAACACTACTCCGAAAGCCCCTGCTTTTTGAAGCTCTTTTGCCTGTTCAAGTATTATTTCGGTTGATTCAAGGTTTTTGCCCTGAATGTTATATCCGCCCAGAGTGTAAAGAAACTGCGGAGTAAAGCCTAAATGTCCTAAAACAGGGATTCCGGCATCAACGCATCTTGCAACGACTTCTGCAATATAGGGTGAACCGCCTTCCAGTTTGACTGCACGGGCACCTGCTTCTTTAATAAATCTTCCCGCATTATTAACAGCAGTTTTAATATTGGTTTGATAGCTTAAAAATGGCATATCTGCAACTACAAGGGAGTTTTTTGCTCCCCTTGTTACGGCTTTTGTATGATGAAGCATTTCTTCCATCGTGACGCCGTGGGTGGTTTCGTGCCCTAATGCCGTCATTGCAAGAGAATCACCGACAAGGATTATGTCAATATCCGCTTCATCCATAAATTTTGCCGTGGAGTAGTCATAAGCAGTCAAACATACTATCGGGGTTTTTTCTTCTTTTAGCTTAAATAGGGTATTAACGGTTATCTTTTTTTTCATTTTTAATTATCTTTAAACCTGAGCCATTTCAAGCTCTTCTTCTAATTCTTCTTCAATGTCAAAATCTTCTTCGTCTTTGTTATTCTTTTTGTACCACTGAAGAACCGTTTTAGCTATTCTTTCGGGGCTGTGTCTGACGAATCCTTCTTTATTGTTTTCAATAAGCCTTCTTATGACGATATTTAAGCCAAGCTCTTTGATTTTTTCAATATCAAGCTTAACGGGAAGAGAATTTACGGATTTATATTTAAGAGTGAGATTCTTCGGCAGACTGTCATTTACAAATACCGTATTGATGACGTTTTTGTAGCTTGAATGTTCCAGTATAGCCTTGACATGGTCGCTGACACTGTAATTATCGGTTTCGCCTGGCTGTGTCATTATATTACAGATATAGATTTTCTTTGCTTTAGACTTAATGACCGCTTCGGTTATTGCGGGAATTAAAAGATTAGGAATTACACTTGTATAAAGACTTCCAGGTCCGAAAATTATTAAGTTTGCTTCGTTAATAGCGTTTACTGCATCATCAAGCGCTCTTAAAACAGCCGGTTCGGTTCTCATTTTAGCAATTTTGCCTTTGGCTTTAGGTATTTGAGACTCGCCCATAATGACTCTGCCGTCTTCAAGTTCGGCAATCAGTCTCATATCATCAAGAGTTGAGGGTAAAACTTTACCGCGGATAGCCAAAACTTTGGATGATTCTTTAACGGCAGTCACCATATCCCCCGTAATAGCGCAAAGCGCGGAAAGAAATAAATTCCCGAAACTGTGACCTTCCAGTCCGCTTCCGGTATTAAATCTATATTGAAAAAGCCTTGTTACCAAATCTTCTTCATTTGCCAGAGCGGCAATGCAGTTTCTGATATCGCCCGGAGGGAGAACGCCCATTTCTTCTCTCAGCCTGCCTGAGCTTCCGCCGTCATCACCTACGGTAACGATGGCAGTGAGGTTATTTGTAATATGTTTCAGTCCTTTCAAAATTGTCGATAAGCCGGTGCCCCCGCCTATTGCAACAATTTTAGGGCCTCTGTTCAGCCTGCGTCTGTTGTATAAGTGTTCTAGAATATGGGATTTTTCTGAAGGATCAATTGCATCGACGATAGAGGTATTTGCCTTTTTCCAACCGAGTAAATAAATCAATATTCCAGATAGTATGACCAAAGCCCCGCTTACTTTGGGTGTAGAGCTTTTTGCTACTGTTCTTACGACTTCGATTGATTGATTAATCGGATGCAAATCAAAAATAATTGCAATGCCGATGCCGACTAAAACCGTTCCGAGAACGGTTAATAAGAACCACCTTTTTATTTGCAGACCGGGCAAAAGCCAGGTAGCCATTCTTGAAACTTTTTTATATTTTCTGAATTTCACTTTTTAACCTCGTGTGTTAGAAATTTTCAATGATGATTAAGCTTTTCAACTATTTATTATATTACTAAGAAAAATAAATGTCTTTTTTTACTTGAAAAATAATTTTGAAAAATAAAATTAATCGTGATTCCTCTGCCAATCAGAGAATTATTTCTTTGCTTTTACTGTTGTAAAGCTCATTAAGCCGTCTCATATCGTTTTCTGACAGTTTTTTATTGTTAATTCCGCGGTGGTGCATGACGTCTTTTGGACTGCTGCTGTGATTTAGCCCCAAAACATGTCCGATTTCATGCACCGCTGTTCTCCTTACCCTTTCTATTCTTGCTTCAGGACTTGCCATTGCGTCAATTATCGGGTAAATCAAAACAGTTATCTCTGCTTTGTCTATTTTATTTCCTGCTATTTTTAAATTGCTGTGTCCGACTTCATAATCCCGTCCAAGAACGGCAGTATCTGACCATTCAACGGTAATATCGGCATCTGTTTGGTTACAAACCTTTTCAAATCTTATTATTCCCGCGGAAGCTCTTTCCCACGGCAAAAATGCCGTTTCCACTGCTTTTTCAAATTCTTTGAGGTAAATTTCATCTGAAGGCAGCGGATTTATGAAGAATTTTAAAGGAATTCTGGCTAAATCCCACTTGGGTGATTTGGTGCCGTCTTTTTCGTTTTCTTCCCACTGCGACAGCTCATCGATTAAATCCGTTTTCT
>CAZXPD010000064.1:0-10674 GCA_964643065.1 uncultured Gammaproteobacteria bacterium
TATGGTAAATGTTACCTTTTGCATGGGTGCAGGTTGCCTTTTTGTGGGTGCAGTGCAGCCGGAATTTAGGTGTATTTTGGTCGAAAAAGGTAAGAAATGAGATGCAAAATTGCAAAAAAAGGTCAAAAGGGACTGTTGACGAATTCAAAAAACTTCGTTTTTTGTTTCGTCTTACGTCCCCATCGTTCAGTGTCAAAATGTCGAAAACTCATCGTTTCCGCCATTTTTCACCTCCGCAAAGGGTCATGGTGACAAATAGAAAAAATGAGCTTTTTAACTATTTGTCACCATTCCCTAAAAAAGTATGCTCAAAACCCTATGTTTTCCATAGGTTTAGCGTATGTTTAGCGTGTTTTTTTGAGCAAAATTTGTGTAACGTGTGTTATATACACTTGTGGGGGATATTGGTTTGTTAAAACCCGCCAGAGGGGCAGAATAATTCAGCTATAACAGCAAATTAACCTGTTAGAAATTATTTGTTCGGAAGAATTAAAAAATAAACGAAATATTAAAATTTAACTCATGGCGGGGGTATTTTTCCTTCTTTTATGTTATATAAAAAAGCATTGAGAAAAGTCGAAAATATATACTGACTATTAATGAAGGAGAGAATACATGAGAGTATTACCGCAGGATCTGATGTGGAAAGAAAGAAAAGGCAAAGATTATATAGACGTTTTGAAGCAAAAAAGCTCTGAATTGGTAATTGGCAATGTTTTAAATCTTATTGGAACTTCAAGTAAAAATAATCTCATAACGCTGACTAAACTTTTTGAAAAACTGGCAGGCTCTGAAGGAGCAGTCAGACATGCTCGAAGACTAAGATGGCTCTTTGAAACAGATCATCCTCATCTTTTCTGGTGGCAAAAAATTATTAAGGAGTTAAATCCCGCTTCAAGAAATAAATTTTTACTTAATTTCTTTGTAAATGGCTATTATGGCGACAATCAAAGAAAAAGATCGACATTTAACCAAAAAAACGGATTCTTCCCTCCGACGGTTCTTCTTGCAAGTATTACACAGCGCTGCAACTACAACTGCGCAGGATGTTGGGCTCATAATTACGAACAAAAAGAAGACATTCCTATGGAAACATGGAAAAGAATCTTTGACGAAGCCAGAAATGAAATGGGTATTCATATTTTCCCGATAGTCGGCGGTGAACCGTTCATCAGAAACGATTTTTTAGACCTCGTTGAGCTTTACCCCGACTGCATCTTTTTAGTATTCACAAACGGTTCGCTTTTAACCGATAAAGTTATAGCCAGAATTAAAAAACTCGGCAACGTTGCGCCTATGTTCAGCTTGAACGGCTGGAAGGAAACAAACGACAAGAGCAGAGGAGAAGGCAGTTTTGATACAGTAATGGAAAAAATGGACCTGCTCAAAAAAGAAGGCATTTTCTTCGGCGCCAGCCTCACTGCTACAAGAGAAAGCACAGATGAAATCATTTCCGACGAGTTCCTTAAAATGCTTTCCGATAAAGGTGTACTTTGGGCTTGGGGCTTCCACTATGTTCCCGTAGGCGAAAATCCTGACCCGTCAATGATTCCGAGTGCGCAGCAAAGAGAGCAAATTAAAGCGGCGCTCTATAACGCAAGAAATACTCTTCCTATGATGACGGTTGACTTCTGGGGCGACGGTCCTGAAATGATGGGCTGTATTGCAGGCGGAAGACAGTATATTCATGTAAACGCCAAAGGCGATGTTGAACCTTGTACATTTGTCCACTTAGCAACCCATAATATTAAAAACTGCACTTTGACGGAAGCTCTGGCAAGTCCTTTCATGACAGACGTCAGAAACGGCATTCCGTATGACGGAAATATGCTCAGACCATGCATGATAGTTGACAGACCGGACGTACTCAGAGAATATTTCAGAAAACATAAACCGTATGAAACACACAGAGGAGCCGCAGATTATTTAACCAAACCTGAAATTATGGAACAGATAGATAATTATTCGGCAGAAGTTAAAGAAATTATGGATGAAGCCTGGAAAAACGATTATTATATGACTTTATTTCCGCTTCCGGGTGAATATTACCACGATCGAAAAATATTTTGCAGCAGTAAAATTCCTCACGGCGGTGCACATGGCGGTTGTGAACATAACGGCGGATGCTCTTGCGGGAAAGACCTCAGCGCTTTAGACAAAATATCCAAAGAGATTTCCGAAGAGAAAGAGCTTCAACTTATTTAATCAAGGGTTTTTCTGCAATATGTCAACTCAAAGTCAAGAAAAGAAAAGAATAGTTTCGTTTCCTCACGCCGGCAATATATATATCCCTGTCAGCGCCATGCTTAAAACAATGGGAGCCAATATACTGATTCCTCCCTACAACAATCAGGAAACGCTCACTCTTGGGACAAGACACAGCTCGGAAACAGTTTGCCTGCCTTATAAACTTAATCTCGGAAATTATATTCAGGCTTTAGAAGGCGGAGCTAATGTTTTGTTGATGTTTCAGGCACCGGGCACATGTAGATTAGGGAATTATGCCGGTATGGCGGAAGCCAAGCTGAGAGAACTCGGGTATGACTTTGAAATGATTGTTTTTGACATGTATAAAGGCAAACTGAGAGAAATTTCCAAAAAATTCGCGCTTGCTTCGGGCAGCGGAAATATCCTGACGATTTTGAGCGGCATCAGGCTCGGTTTTGCTAAATTTTCCGCGTTGGACACAATTGAAAGAGAGCTCTTTTATGTTCGTCCCAGAGAAATTGAGCAGGGCAAAGCCGAAAAAGTTTATAAAAAAGGAAGAAACTCAATTCATAATGCTCCTAGCGTAAGCGAAGTCAACAGGGCATTGAGAAATACGCTGGAAAAGTTTAAAACCATAGCCCTTGATAACAAAAAAGAAATAATAAAAATCTTTATAACGGGTGAATTTTTTGTTCTGCTTGACCCGTTTACAAACATGGAAATAGAAAAAGAACTCGGGCTTCTCGGCGTTGAAGTTCACAGGCAGGTTATGCTTTCAGATTGGACGGATAATATCCTTCTTCCAAAATGGCTGCATAAAAAAGAATCTCACAGAGAAAGGTCCGTCAGGATTGCGGGAAATTATATCAAGCGCGCAATAGGCGGCGACTGTATTGAGGCTGTCGGAGATGCTGTTTATGCATCCAAGAACGGCATTGAGGGCGTTGTTCATCTCGGACCGTTTAACTGTAATCCCGAAATTGTCAGCCAGTGTATTCTGCCTCATGTCAGTCAAAAGGAAAATATACCGGTAATTTCTCTGATACTTGATGAGCAGACAGGACGCGCCGGCTTGATAACAAGGCTCGAAGCCTTCGTTGAACTAATTAAAAGACGAAAGAAAAAATCGACAAATACAGGAGCAGAAATTTACGCATCGAATCGTCATTCCGAACTTGTTTCGGAATCGCATAATCTTGCGATCCTGAAATAAATTCAGGATGACATATTTATGGAGGAAACTTTAACTATGAAAATCGGAATACCAAGAGCATTGGGCTACTATATATACTATCCGTTCTGGCATGCGTTTTTTAATTATTTTGATATAGAAACGGTTTTATCGGGAAATACGAACAAAAAAATCGTCTCGCAAGGAAGCGCCCTGGTAGTATCAGAAACATGCCTTCCCGTCAAAGTCTATGCCGGGCATGTTATTGAGCTTTTAGACAAAGGAATTGACGTAATTTATTCCCCCAGCATTCAGTCGATTGCTCCTAAAATCTATAACTGTTCAAAATTAAGGGGCTTACCCGACTTAATCAGAAACGTGGTCAAAAGAAATTATCTTTTGATTGAACCGACATTGGATAAATCCGTCAAAAATCAGGGTTTGTATGATTATCTTTATGAGTCGGTCGTGCCATTCGGTATCACAGACAAAAAAGAAATCAAAAGAGCTTCAAAAGCCGGTTGGCAAGCTATGAACAATTATAATCTTATGACAAAAGCCGGGTTAGACCCTAAAGCAGCAATGAAAAATGCCGTTTCGGGCAAAATTCAGATAATTTCCGAAAAAGGAGAATATCCTATTAATGTTGCCGTAATTTCTCACGGATACAATCTGTACGATGATTTCATCAGCATGAAAATATTTAAAAAGCTTGAAAAACTCGGAGTTAAATCCTATACTGCGGAAAACTTAACTCTCGAGCAGATGCAAAACGGCTTGGGTGTCCTTAATACAAATCTTTACTGGGCAAATGAGTATGAAATGTCAGGCGCGGCAGGTCACTTCCTTAAAGATAATTCCATTGACGGGATTATTACTTTGACTGCTTTCGGCTGCGGACCGGATTCGCTGATGATTGAGAGAATTACGCGATATGCAAAACGGCTCAAAAAGCCCCTCTTGAATCTTACCGTTGACGAACATACCGGAGAAGCCGGATTTATTACAAGGCTCGAGGCTTTTACAGATATGCTCTTCAGAAAGAAACGCAGCAGAATTGTTGAATCTATCAACAAACAAATCAGCCTCAAAGAAAATCTTACCCATTCATTACCAAATAACAACGAAATAAAAACTTTAAGTAAATATTAATGAAAATATCATTCCCTCATATCGGAAATTTAAGCATAGCATTATCCGCGGCATTAAGGCTTTTAGGAGGGGAAGTCCTCATACCTCCCCAAACTTCAAAGAGAACCCTCTCTCTCGGAAGTTCCAACAGTCCCGAAGCCATATGCCTGCCTTACAAACTGATTTTGGGAAACTACATCGAAGCAATTGAAGGCGGCGCTGAGGCTGTCTTTATGCTTGACAGTCCGGGTATTTGCAGATTGGGACAATACAGCAATTCCTGCAGAAATGCGCTTAGCGATATGGGTTATAACATTAAATTCATTAATTTTGACCTCTATAAAGGCAAGCTGAAGGAAGTCTATTCCGGATTTAAAGAGGCAACCGGAAACGCAAATCCGCTGGATTTGATGCAGGCAATTCATTTGGCGCTTGTAAAAATAGATGTCTCCGACAAAATTGACAGAATGCTGTTTTATAACCGCGCCAGGGAAATAAAACAAGGCAGTTCAGATTTGAAGCACAAAAAGATTCTGCGAAAACTGGATTATGCCGTTACTCCTTCAGAATGCAGGCAGGTTTTGAAGTTTGCAAAGGAACAGTTCAGTCTTGTTCCGATTGATACGGAAAAAGAAGTCCTGCACGTTATGGTTACTGGTGAGATTTTCGTAGTGCTCGACAGCTTTTCAAATATGGAAATCGAAAAAGAACTGGGCAGAATGGGAGTTCATGTCCATAGAATGCTGAATCTTAGCGATTGGACAAATACTTTTCTGATACCGTCATTTATGCGTTTGTGTGAAACACATGGCGAAAAAGCCGAAAAATATGCGAGAAATTTTTTAACAAGGGATATTGGCGGAGATGCGATTGAATCTGTCGGAGATGCTTCTTTTGCAGGAACTGTCCAAAGTGACGGAGTTATTCACTTGCTGCCGTTTACCTGCATGCCGGAAATAATTTCGCAGAATATTCTTCCCAACGTGGTATTAAAAAACAACATTCCTGTATTATCCCTCATACTGGACGAACAGACCGGCAGAGCAGGCTATTTGACAAGGCTCGAAGCATTTGTGGATCTGCTTGCGAGGAAGAATCAGAAAAAGATTAAAAAAATTGCAGTGGTTTAATAAATACAATCTATAAATAATATGATTTTATAAGAACTAATCTATATCACTTGATCTTAATCGGAAGTAAGTTGGTCTGCCGTCATATTGTCCTATTAATTGAGGCCCTTTATCATTGTCTTTTGATTCGTCTGTTTCTTCAGGCTTTTTGGGTTGTTCAGTCTCAGAACTTTTATCTTCCTTTTTTTTCGTCCTTCCATCGAACGAAACAGCTCTTTGCTGATAGTTTTGTGAAACTTGTGACATGCTAATTTTGTTAATCATGTTTTATCTCCATTCAATATTTCTTTTACCGAGTTATTAAAACTCCCTCAATATAAAAAAATTGCTTTCACGTCAGAGCTTTTATGCTAATGCGCAAGAATTCGAAGTTATAAATCTATCCGTTGCTATGTCAAGAGGCTCTATTTTTGCTATCAAAACCTCTTTCTGTCTTGTTAAGTTTGCAATTTGTCTTTCTAATTCGGGTGTCATCGGTTGCTTGGATATTCTTGATAATTCTCTCTCAATGCCTGCCAATTTATTCTGCATTCCCAACAATCTCGATGCTTCTTGAATTATTGTTGCTTTATACGAAACAGCATTTGATCTTTGCTGACAGTTTTGTCCGACGGGCGACACGTTTACTTTGCTAATCATGTTTTATCTCCAAAAAAATATCTTTTTCACAAACTAATAAAATTCCCTGAATTTTAAAAATTGCTAAAACGTAAATGTTTTTTTAAAAAAATTTACATAATAAACTTATTTTCAAACACAAACAGAGGGCGTAAGCCCTCTGTTTGTGTTTGATTATTTATTTTGCAAATTGAAAAGGATCGTAGCCAAGCTTATCTATTAATTCAGCTTTTTGAAGTTCGAGTTTATTGATTTCTTTTCTAAGCTTAAAAACCAAATCTCTGAGTTCTTCTGCATCCATTTCTTCAATATTTTTTGTTTGAACCGGTTCTTGCTTGAATGAAACGGCTTTTTGTTGATAGCTTCTTGCCATTGGCATTAAATTGATTCTGTTAATCATAATTTTCCTCATAAAAAAACTTTCACACAAATGCTTAAAAACGCTGCACGGAAAAATTTGATAAAAATGTATGGTAGTGTTAAAAAAGATTTACAATGCAAATGCTTTGAAAAATGATTATTCAAAAGGTCGAAAATTTTTTAATCAGGCACAATCTGAATACTTCTGAAAAAACTCTTTTGGTTGCCTTTTCAGGCGGGGCGGATTCGCTCTGCATGCTTGATATTCTTAAAAAACTCTCTGCTAAGTATAATTTCAGGGTTGTTGCAGGGCATTTAAATCATAACTGGAGAGGCGAAGAATCTAAGCAGGAAGAAGAAAGAGCAAAACAATACTGTCTGTTGAATAATATTGAGTTCCACAGCGAAACCCTGCCCGAGGGTTTGCCTCACACCGAGGAAGAGGCAAGAAATCAAAGGTATGCTTTTTTAAACAGGCTTGCAGAAAAAGTTTCTGCTGATGCAATTTTGACTGGGCATACTTATACGGATAATGTAGAGACCATTTTGTACAGGATAATTAAAGGAACAGGGATAAAAGGATTAAAAGGCATTCCCGAAATCAGAATCCAGCAGAGCGTTGCGCCGATTTATCGTCCTTTACTTGAAATAACAAGAGAGGAAATCGTTAAATATTGTCAGGATAACAATTTAGAGTTTAATACAGACTCAAGCAACGCCAATCAAAAATATTTAAGGAATAAAATAAGGCTAAGTCTCATTCCTGAATTAAAAACATATAACAAAGATGTTGAAAAGGCTTTGATAAGGCTTTCTCAAACTGCAAATGATGCTGAAATAATTATTGAGGAGTATTTGCAGGGCATTAAAGAAGGTTTATTCCAAGGTGATGAAATAAGCACTCAAAAATTTATTAAATTGCCCCCCGCGGTTCAGAGAAGACTGCTAATTGATTTGCTCGAAAAAGAAGGCATTGAATATGACTTTGAAAAAATCGCCGAGATTATGAGCTTTATCAATGAATCTCAAAGTCTGAAATCAGGAAACACTCTTTCTCTGACCACAAGCAAATGGCTTTTTTGCTCTGATAAAATTATTAAAATGATTAATAAAATAAGAGCCGATGAGGTTGTCTCAGAAATCGAAATTAATCTTAAGGGTAAAACCTTTCATAAAGAAATGAATAAAACTCTCATTGCAACGGTATGGTCTGACAATACAGCTCCCGAATCTTTCCCCCGAGAAAATTCCGGCAAAGCATTTGTTGATTTGAGCTGTTTTAGGGATAAAATTGTTTTAAGGACAAGGCGTGAAGGTGATGTTATTCAGCCGTTCGGCATGCAGGGGAAGATGAAGTTCAAAAAATATCTCATCAACAAAGGAATCCCCGAGTTCGAACGAAACAGCATCCCTGTTATAGCAAGCGGTTCGGATATACTCTGGGTAATCGGCGTAGGATTAAGCGAGCTCATTCGGGTAAAAGACATTCCAACTCACATACTGGAAATAATTTGAGGAATTTACTAAATGATAACTATCGACAAAAAAGAAGACCAACTCGTAAAACTTTTTTCTCACGAAGACATTCAAGAACGCATCAAACAAATGGCTCAGCAGGTAAATAAGGACTTTGCCGGCACAAATGCTCTTTATGTTGTGGGTGTACTCAAAGGAGCGGCAATGTTTGCATCGGATATGATAAGATATCTCAACGTTCCTGTTCAGCTTGAATTTATAAGACTTTCAAGTTACGGCGACAATGAATGTTCTTCCGGGAAGGTTAAGCCTGTTGATTTAACTCTGCCGAGCCTTGAAGGCAAAGACGTTCTTGTAATTGAAGATATAGTTGACACGGGGTTAACGGCAACTTTTTTGGTGGACTACGTAAAGTACCAGCACAAGGCAAAAAATGTTAAATTCGCTTCGCTTCTGGATAAAAAATGCGCAAGAACCCACGATGTATCAATTGATTATGTCGGTTTTGAAATCGACAACAAATTCGTTGTCGGCTACGGCATGGATTACAGGGGATTTTACAGGAATTTGGCTTATATAGGGTATTTCCCGAATTAGAAAATTTGTTGTAAAAGTAAAAAGCCTGCCAACGCAGGCTTTTTTATAATATTTGAAATTAACTTTTAAGCTATCTCGCCTTTAGGTTTTTTATTCTGAGGGAGCATTAAAAGCTCTGCAAAATTTTCTCTTTTTTTGACCATATCGGGGGTTATGCTGAAGGTTTTAATCTCCGGACGAGAAGGTATCTCGTACATTATGTTAAGCATAAGCTCCTCGACAATAGACCTTAGAGCCCTTGCGCCTGTTTTTCTCTTCAGGGCTTCTTTTGCAATAAGCCTGATTGATTCAGCATCAAACTCAAGTTCAACTCCGTCCATAGACAAAAGCTGTTTATACTGCTTGAGAATCGCATTCTTGGGCTCTGTCAAAATCATTACAAGAGCGTCTTCATCAAGAGGATTAAGAACTGCATAAACAGGAACCCTGCCGATAAATTCCGGTATGAGACCGAACTTAAGAAGGTCATCGGGTACCATGTCCTTGAGCATTTTAGCCGCCTGAAGTTCTCTTTCGTGTGCCGCTTTCGGAGTTGTTGCGCCAAAACCGACAAGTTTACCCGAGCCCACCCTGCTTTCAACGATTTTGTCGAGTCCTACAAATGCTCCGCCTACAATAAACAGGATATTTGCGGTGTCTATTTGAATGAACTCCTGATGAGGATGTTTTCTTCCGCCCTGAGGAGGAACATTCGCAACCGTGCCTTCAATCATTTTTAAGAGAGCCTGCTGAACTCCTTCACCGCTGACATCTCTCGTGATGCTGGGGTTTTCTGATTTGCGGGCTATCTTGTCAATTTCGTCAATGTAAATTATTCCTCTTTCAGCTTTAGCGGCATCAAAATCAGCGCTCTGATAAAGCCTGAGAAGAATATTTTCGACATCGTCACCCACATAACCTGCTTCGGTCAATGTTGTTGCATCTGCAACAGCAAACGGTACATCGAGGAGTTTTGCCAGAGTTTGTGCCAGCAAAGTTTTGCCGCTTCCTGTCGGTCCGACAAGAAGAATATTGCTTTTTTGGATTTCAACTCCGTCACCCTGATTTTCAGAGCTTAAAATTTTGGCATTGTGGCTAATTCTTTTATAGTGGTTATAAACGGCTACCGAAAGTATTTTTTTTGCATCGTCCTGTCCGACTATATGCTGATCTAAATAAGCCTTAATTTCATGAGGCTTGGGAATATCAGCTAAACTTGGCACTTCGAGCGCATCTGCGTCGGTTTCTTTTGTTTCAAAAAATTCTTCATCAAGAATTTCATTGCACAAATCAACGCATTCATCGCATATATATACTTCAGGACCGGCGATTAGCTTTTTTACCTGATCTTGAGTTTTTCCGCAAAAGGAACATTTTAATCGGCTTTCATCATGTTTAGCCATTTATTTCTCCCTTGATAAGTTTAAGAGTCTTCTTCGGATTTTGTTTTTTCTATTTTTGTAATAATTTTGTCAACCATTCCGTATTCAAGTGCTTCTTCCGGAGTCATTATATAATCTCTATCGGTATCTTTTTCGATTTTCTTGAATGATTGACCTGTATGTTTTGCAAGCAGTTCATTTAACGTTCTCTTGATTCTTGTAATTTCTGCTGCCTGAATTTCTATATCAGTTGCCTGTCCCTGCGCGCCGCCGAGTGGCTGGTGAATAAGAACTCTGGAATGAGGAAGAGCCATACGCTTACCGGGCGTACCGGCAGCCAATAAGAAAGCACCCATACTTGCAGCCTGTCCAAGGCAAATAGTACTGACATCGGCTCTTATATGCTGAATTGTATCGTAAATAGCCAAACCTGCCGTTACACTACCGCCCGGGCTGTTAATGTAGAGCATTATATCTTTTTCGGGATTTTCGGAATCCAGCAAAAGAAGCTGTGCGACTATAAGGTTGGCAATCATATCATCAATAGGAGTCCCCAGAAAGATAATGCGTTCTCTTAAAAGTCTTGAAAATATATCAAAAGACCTTTCGCCTCGGCTTGATT
>CAZXPD010000065.1:0-10582 GCA_964643065.1 uncultured Gammaproteobacteria bacterium
ACGAGGAGGACGTCAGTCCGACGTGGTGATCCAAAAAATCAAAACCGTCATTCTTGAGCGACCAACGGGAGCGTGAGAACTTTACCTATCCAATGCAAAATCGTCATGCTGAACTTGTTTCAGCATCGCAAGGTCGTTATACTTCTGTCTTCTCTCTTATGTCTTCCTGAAGCATCCTGCTATGCAAAATAACTATAATAGCTGATGTTCAGGATCTGACCAACGCAAAACAGCCTCATAAAAACATATCTCGTCATTGCGAGCGACCAAAGGGAGCGCGGCAATCCAAAAAACCTCGTCATCCTGAATTTATTTCAGGATCGCAAAATCATTGCACAATAACAAAAAACCCCTTCTATAAAAACCAAAAGTACCTTATCAAACACACGGGCGAGCGAGGCTGCAAAGCCGCCTACCCCAGTGCCGACTGAGAAAAACCCCTACATCAAACGTTGTAAAGAGCCCTCGTTAGGCTGAGTAGCGGAGCACCCGTAATTTTTCGCCCTGCGCCCGAATACGCTAGCTCTTGTTTGAGCCCGTAGGGCGAGTTAGCGAAACGAATTAAGAAAGGAACAAGTGTGAGCGGGGCAGAAACCATGAATGAGTTAAAAGCTTCCAGTCACTGTTCATCACAGTTACTTCGGCTTTTAACTCCCGCTGCCGCATAGGATGCGCAGACTCCGAAGCCTGTTTTTTCTTTGCATACGTTTCTTTTTTCAAAAAAAGAAATGTATGGCGGTAGCTTTAGCTACCGAAACAAATATAAGAACCGAAAGGACAAAGTCCTTTCTACAATAAAGTAATGCGCTCGGGCATAAAAAATCTCTAATTATAAATAAATCAATATAGACAATAGAACGAGAATTAATCCAAAAAACCTCAAACGCTCTTGCGTACTGCAAACTGCCAAATCTCACAAAACAAAATAGGTTGCAAAAAGGCTGCAAATGGGATGCAAATAGGTAGCAAAATTCAATGTTTTTTTTACAAAACCAAAACCAAAATCAAAAATAAAAGCAGAGCATTAAAAACTTTCCTATCTTCGATTACTGCCAAAGGCATGGCTTTTGTCCGGTAATGACAGTCATACGTTTTTAATGAAGCATTATAACCATGCGATAACGTGTTGGGCGCGAGATGAGATTTTGAATTACAACTTGGTATTACAGTCTTCCTTTGAGACACCATGCCGACCCGTCTGTTATGAAAACATTTTGCAGCGTGCCTATGAACGTTTTATCTCCTTCAAAATGAACAATCTTGTTGTTTCTTGTCCTTCCGCTCAAAATAACAGCCGAATCTTCTATTTTATAATCCTCAACAAGAACCTCCAGAGTTCTGTTCTCGTACTTTACATTGGATTTTTTGACGTTTTCCTTAACTTTGTCATTCAGAATATTCAGCCTGTCTTTCTTGACTTTCAGAGTAAGCTGATTTTTCCAAACAGCGGCAGGTGTTTGTTTTCGCGGGGAATACGCTGCCGTGTTGCAGTGGTCAAATTCCATTTCGTCAATGATGCTTAAAGTGTCCTGAAACTGCTCATCTGTTTCGCCGGGAAAACCCGCAATAAAATCGCTTGTGACAGCAACATCAGGCATTGCATTTTTGATTTTCTCAATCAAAGCAATGTATTCTTCTCTTGTGTAAGGTCTTCGCATTTTTTGCAGGATTTCGTTGTTGCCCGACTGCATAGGGATATGAAAGTATTCGCAGACTTTCTCAAGCTCTTTTACAGTTTGTATAAGTTCATCGGTAATATCAGAAGGATGAGAAGTCATAAACCTTATTCTGTAAAGCCCGTCAATTTTGTTAATCTCTCTCAAAAGGTAAGAGAGGTTAATATTCTCATCCTCAAAATCATTTCCGTAAGAATCCACAGTCTGACCGAGGAGCGTAATTTCCCTGAAACCGTCTTTTGCGATATTTTGGGCTTCTTTTATTATTATTCCCGGATTTCTGCTTCTCTGCCGTCCTCTTGTGTAGGGCACAACACAGTAAGTGCAGAAATAATCACAGCCTTCGATAATAGGAAGCCATGCGCTGAGTCCTTTTTCTCTTTTGGGTTCAAAATCCTCTTTTTCTCCCTCAAAGGGTGAAGTTAAAATCGAACAGACCCTCGGTTCTTTTTCCAGTCTTTGCAAGAGGTTAGGCAGTTCATAGATATTGTGAGTTCCAAAAATCAAATCCACATAAGGCGCTCGCTGAAATATCTTTTCTTTTGTCTGTTGGGCAACACAGCCGCAAACGGCAATTTTTATATGGGGTTTGATTTTTTTAAATTTTTTATTCCAGACGCCAAGATGGCTAAAGGCTTTATTTTCCGACATTGCCCGAATTGAGCACGTGTTCATGATTAAAAGGTCAGCTTCTTTTTTTGAGTCGGTTTCTTCGTAGCCCAAAGTTTCAAGGATTCCGAGCATAATCTCAGAATCCGACTTATTCATCTGACAGCCAAGTGTTTCAATGTAAACTTTCTTTTGCATGGTTCTAAAATTATACAATCAAAATTTAAGTCATTACAGACAATTAAGCATGAACAGACAAGTTTGAAGAAGCAGTTGCCATAGCAGCGTTTTTCTGCGGTAAAAATTCCGAACGCAACAGCTCTTTGTTTAATTGTCTTATAGCATTGGAATTACTCAGAATAAATATTCCTTCCTGATTAATTGACCCTAATGCCTGCGGAAAAACTCTGACGGCTAAAAGTCTTTTTACCCTATTATTAATGGTTTTTTGGCATTTTTCCAAAAGTTGGTCGATTGCAAGCAAATTATCATGTCCGGTAGGAACTGTAATTGAATTATGTAGGTGTTTTTTCGGAAGAGGTGAATCTAAATTTATTCTGTTTAAGCGGCTTATATCATCACAAGAAACTTTTTTACTTGCATTATCCAAAATTCCGCTTAAAAACGCCAAATCTCCTTGATTTATTCCGGAGGCTTCAACTAAATAATACTGCCAGTCAAAAGTTTTATTTTTTCTTATTTCTTTAACACCGATTATTTCAAACGGGTTTATGTTCTGCTTCATTTGTAAGTTATGTATATCAATCTTGCTTTTTATTTTCCAAAACTTGCCGAAGTTTGTCTGATTATTTGAAGATATTGAATTAACCAACAATTTGAAACACCTTTAAAATAAACTATTCCAACTTATTCAATATAAACAAAAAAGAGGCAACAAATTGCTTACTTTAGCGGTGATATTTACATAATTTTACATTTCTATTCTTGTTATAACGCCGTGCAGTTTATGCGCGGGCATTTCATAGAACTGAACGAAAGCGGGGGATACTTTCTTGATAAAAGCAAAAACTTTCCAAATCGGGCTTTCGGTAACAATGTCTTCCACTCCGTAAAAAATAACCCTTTCGTTAATTCCGAAATCCTTCAAAATAGATTCCACGTTAACTACTTCAAGATAGCCTGCCTGAATTTCAAAGGTTCTTAATCCTTCCGTGACATTTTCTTTAAAAAAGCCTTTTATCCCGAAAGGATCATCAAGCCTGTTTATGGATATAACAAGATTGTCTTCGTAAATAATATTATTGTTAAACATTGTGTTAACAATATAAGGCGGAACTCTGTTTATATCACGCGCAAAGAATAATGCCGTTCCGCTCAGCTTTGCCGAATTTGTATATTTATCAATGAATTTTTTCAGAAATATTTCAAGAGGCATCGGTTTTAGGGATTTGTATAGTACTTTTTGTCCTTGTGTATAAACCAGAATGACAAAAAGCGGGAGTAAGGAAATAATTATTGACCAGTAACCGCCGTGCGGGATTTTGTTTAAGTTTGCCGTGAAGAAAATTAAATTAACAAGAGTAACAAAAACTGCAACTGAGCATTTAAAGAAATTCTTTTTAAGGTAAAAAATAGATATCATTAAAGTTCCGGTAATGCTCATTGTTCCCGTGACTGCGAATCCGTATGCCGCGGCAAGGTTTTTGGATTCTTTGAAAATAAACATTAACAAAATAACAAACGTCAGCAAAAACCAGTTAACAAAACCTATATATATTTGAGAGCGCAATTTTTCGGAGGTGTAATCAACCTTGAACATAGGCATGATATGAGTCGTAATTCCCTGAAAAATAATTGAAAACATGCCGCTTATCATTGCCTGAGATGCAATAATTGTTGCCATTATGCTTAAGACAAGGAAAGGAATGTACAAGAAATGGCACTGATGCAGTATCATTCCGAAAAGAATATTTTTTGTTTCAGGATGCAGAACTATAAAAGCGCCTTGCCCGACATAGTTTATTACAAGAGCAAAAAATACAAAATACCATGCCCTTACAATAGGAACTCTTCCCAAATGCCCCATATCTGCATATAAAGCCTCGCCGCCTGTTGCACAAAGAATTACTTCGGAAAGAACAAAAAAGCCAGCCAGGCCGTTTTGCACAATAAAGTTAATTCCGTAATAAGGATTAACAGCCTTTATTACCTGAGGAAAGTCAATTATGGAAAATAATCCGGATAGCGCAAGAATCAAAAACCACACTGCCATTATCGGACCAAAAGCAACTGAAACTTTTTCCGCACCTTTTTTTTGAAAAGTAAAAAGTACTATCGCAATAGTTGCCGCAATAAAAATCAATGTTCCCTGATGCAGGTTTTGAAGTCCCGGAATTAAAAGCATACCTTCAACTGCACTCAAGATACTTATTGCCGGGGTTATGACACCGTCACCTATAAGCAGTGAAACGGATATAAAGGTCAGCAAAGTGAAAAAAGCTATCTTTCGAGATGACTTTAAATGTGATATCAGTATTTCCCTCAGAACTATGTCTCCGCCTTCACCCTTTTTGCTGAGGCTCATTGCAAGCCACGAGTATTCAACAGTTACTAAAAGAATAAGAGTCCAAATTATAAGAGATAAAACACCGATTACATTTTCCACAGAAGGTTTTAAAAGCAGAAAAATAACCGTCAGAGTATAAATGGGACTTGTCCCGATGTCTCCGAAAACAAGCCCGAATGACCTTATTATTCCTAAAAAATCTGATTTAATATCGCGCATTTGTATTTTTAAACAATCATTTCTCAAAAACTGCCTCTAAACATAAAAAATTTTAGCAAAAAAAGATTTATTATTACATTTTTATTATCAAACCCGTTCGTATTATAATACTTAAATAGAAATTTCAGGTTGTGAAAAACATATAAATGAAGATTTGAGGCAGATATGAAGGAAAAGCTGAACGAACTGAAAATAAAAGCTCTTGATGAGATAGAAAAAGCTCAGTCAATTGAAGAAATTGAGAATATTAAAATAAATTATCTCGGCAGAAAAGGCGAATTAAATCTCATCAGAAGAGGAGTAAAAGATCTTCCGCCGGAAGACCGCCCGATTGTAGGCGATATTGCCAACAAAATTTCTTCCGAAATTGAAGAGAAAACTAACGAAAAATATGAAATCCTGCACAGACAATCTTTGAACTTAAAGCTGGAAAGCGAAAAAATTGACGTAACGCTTCCCGGGAAATATAAACCCTACGGGAAAGTCCACCCTTTAACAGCCACGATTAATGAAATCGTCTCCATATTCGGCAGAATGGGATTTTCAATCGTTGATAACGAAAACAGCCCCGAAGTCGAAACGGAATATTATAATTTTGAAGGGCTGAATTTTCCGCCTGACCACCCTGCTAAAGACATGCAGGATACTTTTTATACTGAAATCGCTCCACATGTGCTCTTAAGAAGCCAGACATCAAATTCTCAAATCAGAGAAATGGAGAAAAAATCCCCGCCTCTTCGGGTTATCAGCCCGGGCAGGGTTTACAGAGCGGAAGCGGTAAGCAGTCGAAAAAATAATCTCTTTCATCAGGTTGAAGGCTTCCTTGTAGATAAAGACGTTACATTTGGCGATTTAAAAGGCACTTTGAACGAATTTATCAGGCAGTACTTCGGACAGACAAGACCTACAAGATTTAGAACCAGCTTTTTCCCGTTCACCGAACCTAGCGCGGAAATTGATGTGCAGTGCATTATGTGTTCTGGCAAGGGATGCAGAACTTGTTCGGGAACGGGCTGGCTTGAAATCCTCGGCGCAGGAATGATTGACCCCAACGTGCTTAAAAATGTCGGCATAGACCCTGAAGTATATTCCGGCTTTGCTTTCGGCATGGGTGTCGAGAGACTTGCCATGCTGAAATTTGCAATTAACGATATCAGGCTGTTTTTCAATAACGATGTCAGATTTTTGGCACAGTTCTAAGATTAAAATAATTTCAACTGGCTTTCTTTTAATGGGTAAAATAAACCAATTATTATAAAGGGAGTTATTGAAACATAATGATTTTGTTTGGTTGTTCCTAAAAAGAAATATAAATCATTATTTTTAACAAAATTATTCCAATATTTGTCTTTAACTTTTTGAACAGCAACTTTTTCATCAAAATTGTATTTTTTCAAGCAATTCCAATATAATTGCCCTATTTCCCAATCTTCTATCATCATTGTACTTTCACGGTCGTTTTCATCAATGAACTTATAGGAGAATTTATACGGCAACTTTTTAACTACATCAAACAAATCCTCTTTTTCGAATTTTTTAAATAACTTTAATTGAGCTCTATCATTTTTCACTTTTTCGAGTTTCTTTTTATCCCATTCTCTTTCAGTCTTTTCAACAACAAAATCTAATATTTGTTTAGGTTTAAAAACAGCTAAAGAAGTACAAATACTCTTATTATGTGCATCTTGAATTAATTCTGTTAGATTAGTTTTAAAACCATTTTTAAGCACAATTTCTTTTCTTTTTTGCCAATTGTTATCAGTGTTTATTTTTTCTAAAGGTTTAATATTTACAAAGTCTGTATCTTTGGGTCTATAGGTTTCAGGTCTGAAATCGCTTCTATTTCTGATTAAGTCTATTTCTATCCATTGATATTTTTCGTACCGATCCTCAAAGTCCAATTTTCTAAATGGTATAGGATAAATGCGTACCCATGTCCCATCTTCTTTAAAGCCTGCTGTACATACTAATTCATCATATTTTGTTGATATACTTGGATAAGTTTTAACTGTAATTAATACTTTAGTTAAAGCCATTTTATAACTCTTCTAATTCATACTCCCAATCAGGCATGTTTTTAAAATAATGTGCAATTTTTGTCCTATGACAAAATTCCGGATTATTTTCAAAACATGTTAAAGCAAGTCTTTTTTCTCTCTTAAATATATCATACAAATAAAGTAATCTATTAGTTTGATTTATAAGTACTGTATTTGCATATTCTTCAAATAAATCAGAATAGTCTTTTGGTGTTTTTAATTTTTTTCTATCGTCTGAGTTAATTCCCAACTCTGGAATATGAATATAGGTAATACCAAATTTACCGACCAGTTCGCTCAATTGGGATTTAGAAAATCCATATTTTCTACTCAATGGATTTTTTCTTACATCGCATAATATCTTAATTCTGTTTATTATTAACTTGTTTAGGTATTCGTCAATAGAAATTCCCTCATAACCAATCGAAAAGAGTTTTATTTCTTCAAGATTATTCTTTTGATTGAAAGAAATAATATTCTTAATTTCATTTTCACTCAAAACTTCTTCAAGTATTTCACTATTTATCGCATAGTAAGGAAAATTCTGATATACATATTTCAATAATTGGTTTGTGGTTTTGCCACAAAATTTTTCTTTAATATTAATTATAATTTCTTTGTCTTTAATAATTATTTGGTTCATGAAATTTTGATCAATGCTTTTTAAAGACCAACTATCTGAGCCAGTTAAAAATTCATTTTCAATCAAATAATTTTTATCTTTATAGGATTGGAAAGAAAAACAGCCAAATTTATATGGTACAAATGAGTAAATTTTATTTTCTTGTTCTTGTGAAAACAAAAATAACAATTTTTGAAGATCAGTGTTTTTTAAACTTCCACCAAAAGCTTCTACCAAAGCTAATATTATTTTTTGCCTGTAATAAATCATAATTAAGTAAAAATTTTCAACTCCAATTAATATATATTTTATAACTAATAATAAAGGTTTTAAACTTAAATGGATAAAAACAGCTAAAATCAGTATCTTTTTGTTAAACTTTAAACATAACAAGAAAGCAAATATATAATGCAGATTTACGAAAAAACCGCGCAGTATTTAGAGCTTTATAATCTTCCCGCGGAAGAATTAATCGAAATTTCTTCTAAAATAACAAAAGAAAACTTCGGCAATAAGGTCGAATTTTGTAGTATAATCAGCGCGAAAACCGGAAAATGCCCTGAAGACTGCAAATACTGTTCTCAAAGTTCGCATTACAAAACAGAAACGCAGTCTCACCCTTTGCTCTCTCTTGAAGAAGTTACAAAAGCCGCTTTAAGCGCGAAAGATAACGGAGCAAGCAGGTTTTGTACGGTTATTTCAGGGAGAAAACCCGATGAGGAAGACTTTAAGCAGATTTTAAAAATGATAGAAACGGTCGCAAATATCGACGGTCTTCACAGCTGTTCGTCTTTAGGGATTCTTGACGAAAAACAGGTAAAAGATTTAAAATCTGCCGGACTGGAGAGATACAACCACAATTTAAACACATGTAAGTCTTTTCATAACAATATCTGCACGACACATTCTTACGAAGAGAGAGTTAACACCGTAAAACTCATTCAGTCTTACGGTATTGAAGCCTGCACCGGCGGAATTATCGGCATGGGAGAAACCAGAGAGCAAAGAATAGAGCTTGCGCTAGAATTAAGCGAACTCAATCCCGTTTCTGTTCCGGTGAATTTTCTCAGTCCCGTAAAGGGAACTCCTTTAGAAAATAAATTCGATGCCATTGATGAAGAAGAAATCCTCAAAACCCTTGCAATATTCAGGATAATCCTTCCAAATTCTCTTATCAGATATGCCGGAGGAAGGGCGATGAGGTTTTCAAAGGAATATCAAAAAATGGGAATTAAAGCCGGCGTAAATGCTTTGCTTGTCGGAAATTATCTGACAACAACCGGAATATTACCCGCTGAGGATTTAAAGTTAATAGAAGAAAGTAACATGAGCCTGATGCAATGATAAATTATCTCAAAGGAAAAATTGTTTCAAAAACCGATGCCGCTCCTTGCGGATGTCAGCTTGTAGTAGAAGTCAACAATATCGGTTATTCAGTCATAACAAATAAAAGAACGATTAATTCTCTGTCAAATACACAAGAAGAAACTAAAATCTATACCTCGCTCATTCACAAAGAGGATACCATGTGTCTTTGCGGATTTAGCGCAAGGGAAGACAGGGATTTGTTCAGAATTTTAATAAGCGTGTCAGGCATAGGAATGAGAATAGCCTTAATAATGCTTGATGAATTCCCTGCATCTCAGCTTGCGGGTGTTGTTATAAAGAGCGATATTAAAGCTCTGTCAAAAATCAAAGGCATAGGTCCGAAGCTTGCCCAGCGAATAATACTGGAGCTCAAGGACAAACTGATAAACTGGCATCAGCATGCTGAATTTGATGCGTCAGCTTCGGGTACGGGAGAATCGGGAGAGGTTAAAGAAAGTTATTTTGAGGCCCAAAGCGTTCTGCTGTCATTGGGCTATTTCAAAAAAGAAATTGACGAAAGTCTGAAAAAAGCCCTTGCTTCTGCTGAAAATCAGGACGATGCCGAGGAGCTTTTAAGATATGCGTTAAGATTTTTGTCGAATTAATATCAGTTAAATAAATATAAAAGGTACAGGGGTGAGGTTATTTTAAAGTTGAATATGATAATGACAAAGAGAGGAGGTTCATTTTGGATTTAGGGTTACGATGGATTAAAGCTTTTAGTCCACTTGAATGGTTAAAATACCTAAATGAAAATCCACGATGCTCTTTAGCCCTTGCAATAATTTTTATGATATTCTCTTTTGTCTATAAACCTTTATGGATTAGTATCACAAGTCTTTCTTTTTTAGTTTTATATTTATTTAGTGTGTTTCCAGATATATGGAACAAATTAAAATTTTCAAGAGAAAATTCCAAAATGACTGATTTAAGATCAAATGAAATACTAAACAACCTTGATACTATTATGAAAAACCCTATATCATTTATTCATGAACATAGATTATTAAGAGTTTTAGCAAAATATAATATTCAAGTATTCAATTATAATAATATTGAAAGTCTATTAGTTAAGGAGTATAACGAACTCAATTATAATTTAGAACAACGAGCTTTAATATCGATGGAGAAGCGGGGTATACTTGAATTTATAAATCAAGGTATATCTCCCCCTGATTTTATTGAGTATAGAGTTGTTGATATAGTATGGGTTAAATTAAGAAATTGACATTTAACGCTGTCGTGAAGTAATGTGAGTAGAAACTCACAAGATTCATACATACAAAGAAGGAATGAGCCTATGCTTTGCATTTTTGTCTAATTGATAATTTAGGACTACAGGGATTTTTCGGTTAAATATAAAGTTAAAACTTTGTAAAGGCAATTTTAAATATAAAATTGTTTTTATATATATAAGGGAAGTAATTCTCAATATAGCCTTATGGGAAATTCAGGCTAAAAAAATTCAGGAAGGAAGATTTGACAAAAAATCTTGTAAATCTGTACTTTCAAGCTAATCCTG
>CAZXPD010000066.1:0-10475 GCA_964643065.1 uncultured Gammaproteobacteria bacterium
CTCTAGGGTAATATTAAATTTTCATTTACGGAATATTATTATAGTAACATTTGATATTAGAGAAACAGACTTATTATAGAGAGTTTAGAGGTCATACGGTTATAAGTTTTTTATATTTTTTTGAATATATGAGTTTAGTTTTTTAAAATTTGCCTCATGATCTCTTCTTCCCTGTTAAATATTAACAGGGTTTTTATTTTATAAGTTTACAATTCTTTAAAATTATTGTTCTAAGTAGCAATTTTTTTTATGTTTGAACGTTATAGTATTGGTCAGGGAAATAGTAAGGGAATATTTTATGAAAATTCAAAATTTAAATTGTTTGGCTTCACTCAACAATTCAAAGACAGACTTTGTCAGTAATAAAAATAATAATAAACATAATTCAATTACGTATGATGTTGATACCGTGAGCTTTGGTAAAAGTGCCGTGGTTACTTTAGGGGATAAGTTATTAACAGAAATTGTAAAAACACCAACTATGAAAGATGTTTATCAGGCTTTGCACGGAATTGATCCTACATCAGCCTCAAAACTTGCCAATTTCCTTCGTTCTTTTATTTCTGATACAAATTCTTCAGTAAAAAAGCTTAATGAACTTTTAGTTGAAAATAACGAATTACTTCAACATTTAATCAAAAAACAAAAAGAAATTTCGACTGAAGCTCTGGAAATGGTTCCCACTTTAAAAGAAATCTCGATTGGACTGGGAAATAATAAATTTTACCTGGAAGGTATTGAATTTGATTCTAATTTGGTTACAAGTCAAAATATAAGACCGTTTAAACCTTTTTCAATATTAAGCAAGAAAAATCCTTTAGCCCAAGCACCTGCCGAATTAAAAGTTATAACATTAAAACTTGCTTCTCCTGAAGGAGAAAAAATTGATCTGAAACTTATTAAAAAACTTTTTGATGATAATGCCATAACAATGCAAATGACGTCTTCAGAAAGAGGCAATCTTATTCATTCAAAATTTGACGAATTTGTTCAAAATTATCAAGAAATACTTCAATCAAACACTACAATGCTAAAAGCAAGCAAAATAATTGATACCTCAAAAGTAACTCATAAGACTTCATCCGATATTATGAAAATCGCCGAGGGTACTCAAAACGGTATAACTTTTACTGTGGGTAAGTTAAGTGTAAGTGTAAATGAGCTCTTTAGATCATGCGAACAATATATTAATCTTAGGAACAAGCATGCAGCTATACAAGTTAGAGCAGTTGAACAACATGCAAAAAAAGAAGCGGCAAGAAGAACCTTTTAGGTATCTTTGTAACAAATTCGTAATATAATAGTTCTAAAGTAGCAATTATTTCCTTAGTATATACTTAATATATATATGAAAGAAAACATTATATACTAAGGAGATACATTATGTTAGATAATTTATCTGCATATATTTCACAGGTTGTTCACGATGCTGAACAAAGAACTCTGGCAGCAATATCAAATGCGGTTTCATCCTCATCGTGCAGTGCAGTAAGCTGTTTCTGCTCAGATAATTATGAGACAGATATGCCGGTTGTTTATCAATCTAACTCCAGTGTTTTTGGCGGAGAAAAAGGCAGTCTTTCCCAATCCAACATTATGGTTGACAAGGGCATAGTATTCAATAACTGCTCAAATAACGTTATTAATATTAACTATGTCTCTCAAAATGATAGCCCGCAAAGCGGTTATCAGGCACCGGCAACAATTACTCAGAGTAATTCCGCATATTCGGCTCCTGCTGCTCCTCAATTAGGACAAATAAGTCAATCCAATTATGCGTACAGCGGTGCACTAGCAGCTCAGCCTTCACAGGAAGTTTATTACGCACCGGCTGCAACCTACGCACAGCCTCAACCTCAACCTGTTGCTTATGCACAGCCTCAAGCAATCAGTCAGGCTAATTACGCGGCGGCGCCTGCTCAGTCAGTATTGCCTCCGAGCGCAACATCAATGCCTAATTATGTTCCTTATACACCTCAAAATGCTCCCGTGTATAATCAGCAAACAAAATACGGCGCAAATCAAAATGCTGCGCAGCCTAACCCAAATTCTTTAGAACAGCTTTTATACCAGTTGATAATGCTTCTGATGAATTTATTTCAATCACAGAATACGCAGGACAACGCATCATCTGCAAACAATGCTTCAACAGCGTCAGCAACTCCCACAACAAATCAATCAAATACAGCTAATACAGCTAATAAAGCAGATCCGGCTTCATTCGAAGAACTTGTAAAAATGATTGAAAGCCTATTATCTCAAATAGGCGCCGCCGGTTCACAGCCGGATGCCGCACAAGCCTCTTCAGCAAATACTTCTGACGGTAATACAATTAACCAGAGCAACACTGCAACTCAAACACCATGCAGTTCAGGCACAGAAGCAGCAAACAGCAATGCAGCTCAAAATGCTCAAGAAGCACAGGATCCTACGGCTCTGAATACAGCCGCACTCCTTAAGGAAATCCTTTCGGCAGATGCAAACCACGACGGTAAAACCTCATTAAGAGAAATCAAGAAAGAAATCAAAGATCTGGAAAAACAAATAGAATCATTGGAAAAATCCGGTTCTCAATTCGCTCAGCAGCTCATCAGCGTACTTGAGGAAAAACTCCAAACCCTCAAAATGGCAGCAAAAATATATCCCCTCCTTGCACTTGAAGAAACTTTAAAAGGAAATAAAAATCCTGATTTAGATGCAGACGATATGGGAAACATTGCTCAATCATCCGCAACTGACGGAAATGAAGAAGATTTTTCAAAAACAGATCTTATAAGCTATATTTTAAACAAATTTATGGCTAATGAAGAAGAAGAACAGCAATAATATATAATATTTAGAATATAAAAAGCCGGCTGAAAGGTCGGCTTTTAACTTTTGGTCGGTATTTTTGCAGTTTCTTGTATAAGTTCTTTGAATACTGAAACTTTATTAATAAAAGCCCCGTAAAAGGCTATCGAAAGCTCGGCATGTTGTATCAGGGATTCAAGTCCGGCGTTTTGACTGTCGTTTTCCATTTCTTTGCATAATTCCAAAAGCTCCTTAAACACGCATGACCTTAGTATGTCGTGTTTGTCGAAAAGATTGTCGCGAAAATCCAGGTACATTTCAATGAGAAAAGTCGCATAAGCTCTTATTTTGTCTATATCAAGGTTTATTCGGTCAACTTCCTGTCTCAAATATGCTGCTTGAAAAAATGCTTCTCTGGCTTTCGGTATGTAGATATCGGATTTTTCCGCAATATCAAGCAAATTATCCTGAATAATACGATAGTTTTCATTGACGGGTTCTGAATAATACTCCACTGCCTTTTGAATCGTATTTTCCACATCTGTTTCAAGGTTGCCCAAGTTATTTAAAAGCTCATCAAATGAAGCATTTTCAAAACCTTCAATTTCTGCTCCGCCTTCGGAACAGTTGTATAGCCTCAAGTCAGGATTATTGGAGTTTGCAGTGTAAGCAAACTCTTTGAAATACCCTATAAAGCCGGCATAATCAGGGTTTGTGGGCAGCATTTCACCGTTTTGTCCTTTAACATATACTATTTTTGAGTTAATTCTGTCTTCGAATTTTTTTGCCAGCTCCGCAGCTTCCTGTTTGGAATTTTCATCTCTTATGTATCTTTCTATTTCAGAAACATTATCGATTTGCGCGAAATAATTCCCGCTGGTCTCATCCTGCTTGAGTTTGACGGCTCCGTACGCGCTTTCCTGCGAATAACATTTGCCTTGAGAAAATGCCAAATCCTGACCCGCTAAAATTATGGGATTGCATCCCGCAATATGGGCTGTTAAAAGAGAAATGTAAGAAACACAGCCTTTGTTAATTTCTTCGTCGATGCAAACATCGGCAATCTTAGAAAGCCACAGCGCAAACAGGTCGTTTTTGCCGTAAAAAACAAACTTTCTCTTGGCGTCAAGCTTAAATACATTATTGTTGGCGGTCGGTTGGGTGATAATATTGATGTTTGAAGTGTCTAAATCTTTTACCTGAGCGGTATTGTCAAAGACTTCTATGAACCCTATAAAATCAGGTTTTATTCCGTATTTGTTCAGAGCTTTATATGAGTTGCCGGTTGCGAAAATTATTACTTTATCCCTGTTTTTTGCCAAAGATTCGATAATTTTATCGAGAGAAGGACCTGGTGATACTATTACCGCAGGCTTTGATTTGAATTCGTCTCTCAATATACCCGCATTATAAGTTTCTTGCAGAAAAGGCAGATTCTTTACGCCTTCCATTGCCCATGGAAGCGCATTTGTGAATAAACACTCATAGTTGCTTTCAAGATGAGAGTATATTTCCGGGAGTCTTTCAAGAAGTTCCTTTGACTTTTCAGGGTTCAGCAGGCTAAAAGAGCTCAAAGCGCATATATTAAGAACGTCTTTGTATAAATAGGCTTTTTCGAGAACGGCAATAAGTTCAGTTTCATTGCTGACTATAAAAATATTCTCTTCTCCGAGCTCCAGTGCAAAATCAACCGTCTCAAGAGTAAATTTTAAAATGTTTAAATCGGGTTCGAATATAACAATTTTGCTTTTTGTACTCAGATAAGCTCTTTTGAAAAGGTATCCCAGTCCCAGCCCGAGAATTAGCGTTATTGAATTTGAAGACACGTCTTTGAGAGTGTTTATTATTTCGAGAGATTCTTGTTGGGGGTTTGTCTTGTCATGTAAATTTATCCCTTTGTAATTTAGATTTGTGTCGCCTGATTCAGATTGAAATAACTGAAAATCGATGTTTTCGTCAAAGACATGATTTTCAATATTTTTTGCCAGTGTCGGGTTGTATATTTTTATTTTCTCAAGATTTTTTGATAAAATTTCCAACTTCTCTATCCCCTTAAATCCTTATTATTACTAACAAAATATATTGGAAAAAAAATAATCTGTTTAACTTTATTAATTTTAACTTAATTTTTAAAAATAAATATGTAAATTTTAAAAACTGCCCATATTCTGCATATTGATTGATTCCAGAAAAATAGTTGGAAAGTCTAGCTCTAAAATTTGATTTTATATATATCAGGTTATATACTAGGTTATATAATTCTTTAATTTGAATAGAATTGAACAGCAATTAAAACATTGTTTGTAAAAATAATTTAAAAAGATTTTTTGTATTGCTGCAAGATAAAAAACCGAAAATACATTAAGTTTTTATTATTAAAAACCGTTTAAACTGATAAATATGAAGAAGAAATGTAGGGGAAACATTTAATTTTCTATGAATAAGGATAATTTTTCAGAAGAAATATTTAAACTAAAAAAAATTGAAAAAGAATTAATTGAGAAAGAAAAGGTCATTGTTTCCCAATACAAAAAATTGTTGGACAGAGAGAAAGATTTTAGCGATAACATTGATAATCTTTATAAACAGCAGGTAAGAGAAAATATAGTAAGCCACCTTGAAAAATCCGTGAAAGGATTCTCAAATCCTGAAGATGTGATAAGCATCTCGCAATCAAAAATCAAAAATCTTACAAATATTGACTACTGCCGTATTTTGCTTTTCGATAAGGCTAAAAAAGAGTTTTACGGTATTACTGATGATGCAAATGAATTTGTAAAAAATGAAGAAGCCGTCAAACTCATTGAACCTTTTGCAAATCAGATTTTATTTAATAAAAAACCTTTAATTAAAGATTTTTTGGATTCCGAGAACCTGGTTGAAATTATTCCTGAGCCGGTAAAAGAAAAAAATATCAGCAAAGTAGCTTTTTATCCTATTATCGATTCTGACGGAGTTTTGGCGTGCATGATTTTGATGTTGGCGCAAAAACAAAAAAATTTCGAAGATGAAACTTTGGCGACAATAGAAGAAATCAGCAAAAAACTTGCTGACAGGATTAGTTCAACAATAATAACCTCGAAATTGTATAAGCTGGAAAAGAAAGAAAATTTCATCCGGCAAATACATTCAGAAATTAGAACTCTTAAAGACTTACCTTCTTTCATGACATTTTTTTCAATGAGACTGAGGGAGCTAATTTGTTATGAAAGACTTATTATTATTGATTTTAAAGGCGTATTTGAAGAACCTTGCATTTTATTAGACGACAGAAAAGTTAAGCATAAAGATTTTTTCAACGAAAAAGAACTCTGTAAATTAATAAAAGAGGTTTGGAATACAAAGAAACTTAAGGAAAAAACTCTCGAAATTTATAATACCGAAAAATCCGACTTGCCCGAAAAATTAAAGGAAGAATTACTGAAACACGGCATAAACTCCTTCCTGATTGTTCCTATATTGACTTGCAATCCAAATGAGGGCGGGATTTTACTTATGCAAAATAACGGACGGAATAGCTGGACTGATTTTGAAAAAGATCTTGCCGAAGAACTTTCATTGTATGTTTCCATTGCGGTAAAAAGAATTAATTTACTTAACCAGACAGTCTTAATGGCTAATATTTCCCACGAAATAAAAAATCCTCTCACGATAATAAGCGGATATGCGGATGCTCTTCTTAAAGAAAAAAGAAAATTTAAACAGGAAGACTATAACCTGCTGCTGAGCATTAAAGAAAACAGTGACAGAGTTAATTTGATAACCAAATATTTTCTTGTTCTTTCCAAATTTATGCAGCCCGACTACAAAAGCGAAATTGAAACCGAAACCATTAGAATTTCGAATTTGCTTGAGAATTCTGTCAGGGATTGCTCCGGTGAAGCAAAAGCAAAATCCTTAAAAATTGAACTTTCGGTAAAAAAAGATTTCGAAGTCACCGTAAATAAAATTCTGCTTCAACAGGCAATAGAAAATCTCCTCTATAATGCAATAAAAAATACATCCAAACGCGGGAAAATAAAATTAGAATCCGCAGAAATAAATAACAAATTCGAAATTAAAATAATTGACAACGGATGCGGGATAGAAAAAGAAAAAATTGCAAATATTTACTGCAAATTTAATAACGGGCACAGCTTTAGTACAGAATCAACGGGAGGATTCGGGTTGGGTCTGTTAATTGTTAATATGATAGTTAAACTTCACGAAGGAGAAATCAAAATAGAGAGCGAAATAAATAAGGGCAGTACTTTTACGTTAGTCCTGCCCAAAAACTGCCATTTTAAAAATTAAATTACGCAACAAGATTTATCCCTTCTTCTTCCTTATTTTTACTGTCTTTAGGATTATTCATTATAAAGAAATTTCTTCCTTTTTTGTCCTTCCCCAAATTGTCAGTGTTCCACAAGCTGACAATATTTTCATATGCGAAAACTTCTTTTATATCGGCTTTGTTGCTGATTTCGGCAGGAAGAACAATTCTGCCGTCCTGAATTTTTACGATTGCGTCGTACTTTATTGCATTGGCGTTAAGACTTGCAACAGCGCTTTTTGCGGTTTCGGATAAATTTATTTGAAGTCCGGCTTGATTTGTTACCAGTGTTCTTACTGTTTCATTTGCAAATTTGGGGTTTTCCGAATAAATTTTTAGAACGTTGGCATTGTCAGCGGGTTTAAGTGTTTGAATATTTAAAGTTGTGCTTTGAGTATTTTGTATATTACTGCTTTGTCCGGCTGCTTTAAAAATCTCCTGGGAAACGGTTTCTATTTCTTCCTGAGGAGCAATAACCGGACTCTGAGCGCCGGAAACCTGATAATAATTGTTGCTCTGAGCAACTGACGGCTGTGCGTTAAGACTTTGCGTGTTATAAATGTTTTTTGAAACACTGTAAACTCTGTCAAGCCATAATGATGAAATTGCGTTCATTTATACCTTCATCTCCATTGATTATCCCAACACTTAGAATGTCGGCATGTTTTAAAATTTTCTTTACAGTTTTAAGAGAAAAAATAATTCTCGTTCGGTAAAAGCCTCGTAAAACCTGATTTTTAAAATTTAAAATAAACTTAAAGAAAGTTAATATTATCAAACCGTCAGTTTATAAATATCGTTTTTGCTCAATCCAGTCAAAAGCGAAAGGATTTTGCTGATTTCTTTTGAGGTATAACCTTCTTTTTTAAGGATTTCAATTTTTTCAATAAGCTCTTTTTCGTCAGGATTTAAATTCTGCGAATTCCCCTCAATAATAATGCAGAGCTCACCTTTAGGATGATTTGCGGAAAAATACTCAATGAGGTTTTCTATGTTGTCTCTTTTAATTTCTTCATAAATTTTCGTCAGCTCTCTTCCTGAAATAACGTTTACGTTTCCAAGAACGCTTTTTATCTCTTCAAGGGTTTTAACAAGTCTGGAAGGGGCTTCGTAGATTATTATATTTGTATCTTTATATTTCAAGAGCAGATTTTCTTTTTCTGACTTTGTTTTTGGCAGAAAGCCCAAAAATACGAAGTTGGGATTTTCAAGATAAACGCCGCTCAGAAGAGTTGTAAAAGCGCACGCGCCAGGGAGGGGTTCGATTTTTATGCCGTTATCTGCCGCGGCTTTTACCAGAACATTTCCCGGATCGCTTATAAGCGGTGTTCCTGCATCGGACACAAGCGCGATGTTTTTGCCTTCTTTGAGCAAATTTATTAACTGCCCGCATTTTTTGCTTTCGCTGAATTTATGATAGCTGGTTGTGGGTGTTTTAATTTCATATTTGTTTAGCAGTTTGCAGGTTATTCTTGTATCTTCACAGGCAATTAAATCGACTTCTTTCAGAATGCGAAGAGAGCGAAGAGTAATGTCTTCGAGATTACCGATAGGTGTCGGACAAATGTACAAAGTTCCGTATTCGTTCATAGTTATTCAATTATACATCTATATTGAACATTATGAGTTAGGAGGTTTTAAAAAGACCTTTTGACGATATCAACCCTGATTTAACCCTTCACGGGCTGAAGATGATTTATGAGTTGAATAAAGACACGATTCTTCTAAAATTCTAGTTGTTTTTTTTGGTATGAATATATTTTTGCCCTGACTTACCAACTCTCCATACAGCATATGTCAAAAAAGCAAAAATACATAGCCCTGTTACTAATGTCAGCCAGTCATAAATGTTCATTTAGAATCCTGATCCTCTCCATTTTCTCGTAAAGCTTCCTTTCTTCTCACTATCCCTAAAATTATGTTCTTTAATCAATATGCATATTTCATTAAGCAATTTGAGCAATTCTATTAAATTTTGCAAAATACATTCGAGCAAATAAAGTTGTAAAGTAGGTTTTGTAAGGTCTAAGCAGTTTACTATTTGTTTTTTATAGTCATCTGATAGTCCTTCATCTTTAATGTTGGAATTCTCAATGATGTAATTTTGCAATTCTTGAAGATTTTGCTTTATTGCTGTTATTTTTTGAAAAATAAATTTTAAATCGAAGTCATCAGGATGTATAAAAGTTGAAAATTCATGAATATTTTCAAGATTAAGATTAATATTATCCATTAGATTTATAAAACAAAGGTAATAATCAAACATTTTAAGCTGATCTATTTTATCTTCTATTTCCTGTTCTTTTAATTGATTAATTTTTTCGATAAGTAAATTTATATCTTTAATAGTTAAATCCACATCTTTGGATTTTTCTCCCCTTTGATTAACCCTTAACCTTCCAATTGAATAGTCTCTAAATAAGGGGTCTCCCTTTAAAAATTTTTCTATTGCTTCAAGTATCAGTAAAAAATCTGAATAGGTCTTAAGTTTTATAGCAAGTAAAGATTTTATACTAGCCTTCCTTCTAAGGTCTTTATAATAGTGATCAAGGATAGTTATAACAAATAAAGTTCCAAAAAAGGCACTTAATAGAGCAAGTAAAATATCCTTAGAAAATTCTTTTGACTGAAATCCTTGTGGTTCCTGATATAAGGATATAAGCATACAAAGTATAATACTCATAACGATAATTAATCTTGTAATAAAACGAAATACCTTTATAGCTGAAGCATTATCTTTAAACCAATTTATGATATTATTCTTCATCCAGTTCACTCAGGATTTTCTTAATAACTGCCTTCAATGACGACAAATCGTCACTAATGACGTCCCAAACAATATTCAAGTCCAAACCGAAATATTCATGAGCTATTCGGTTTCTCATGCCTCGAATTTTATCCCACTGCGCCTCGAAATATTTTTCTTTAATTTCATCAGAGATTTTATTTCCTGCTTCTCCAATAACTTCAAGCATTCTAATTACAGCGTTATGGGTTTTATCGTCTTTTTCAAAATCTTCAAAGGCATATCCCTTGACATATCTTTCTATTGCCTCGATTGAGTTATAAATATCTTCTATGTAATCCCCGTCAAGACGTTTCTTCATACAAAAATGACCTCGCTTAAAATCCTTTTTCCAATACGCGGCTTAAGAGCTTTACGGGTCACAAGGTCAACTTTCCTCTTGAAAATATCTTTGAGGAAATCTTCAAGCCCGATAAACTTAAACAATGACATCTTTTTGCTTCGGTCGTACTCAATAAGTATGTCAATATCGCTTGTCTCAGTCTGCTCCCCTCTTGCATACGAGCCAAAAACTCCTATTTCCGTAATGTTGTATTCCTGCGCAAGAAAAGGTTTGATTTCTCTGAG
>CAZXPD010000067.1:0-10368 GCA_964643065.1 uncultured Gammaproteobacteria bacterium
TGTCAAGAGCAGCTGTCGGCGAAACATGCCAGCGCAGCTTATTTTTTGTTTCTTCGATTAATAAAATGACATTGGATAGCAGGCGAAAATCCGCTTTGTTTCCAAAGTCTTTTTCTGTGTTTTTCCGTATATTTACCTGTATTATCGAGAGCAAATCTTCAAGTTTAATGCCTTCTTCTTTAGAAGCCTTCTCCAGTTTTTCAGAAAAATTAAGAGCTTCGGAATAATCCTTCGGAAAAATATTTTCTAAGAAATCCGAATTTGAAAAGCAGCATTCTTTTTCTTTTCTTTGTGTGCCGACGCTCAATAGTTGGCATCTGGAAACAATTGTTTCTATAACGTCTTCTCTGTCTCTGGTCAAGAAGAAAAACGTTATATTTTCGTTCGGTTCTTCGATAGTCTTCAATAGGGTATTTACTGCCGCAGCTTGCAAAACCTTTTGATTCAGAGGCATAGGCATCCAGCTGTTTCTTTTTTCTCCCTCTTTAAACTCTCTGTCAGTCGGGATTGGCGGTTCAAAAGAGTATGGATTTTCTGATGTGCAGTTTGCGTATTTTTTTTCATATTCCTTGCCTTCAACGGCGTTCGTGAAAATAATCACTCTGTGATAAGCTGAGCTTATACCGAGTTCTTTTCTTAAGTATCTTGCCGTTCCAGCCGATATAACATTTTTTGTTTCACTCTTCCTATTTGCGTGGGTATAATCTATGGGTGATATTGTTATGACTGCAGGGTGTCTGTTTTGGTCTATCCATGAGCAGTTTAAACAGCCGCATTTAGGAGACGGCAAATCCGAATAAAGATTTTTATTTTCGCAGTTGAGCAGTTTTGCGGTTTTTAGAGCCAGAGCATATTGGCTGAAAGCATCTTCGCCGGTCAAAATTAATGCATGACTAAGTTTACCGGCTTTAACAGCAGACATTATAAAGGTTTCGGCGAAGTTTAACTGTTCCATAATTTATCTTTTAATCTTTTAGTATTTATTTGCAACCTTACTAATTTTATCTCAAAACTCTGCTAATTTTTAGGGTAATAACCTGAAAATAAAGTGTTGCTGCCGTATTTGGCATCAATTTTATCCCAGACAAAAGCAATATTTTCTTTTTTGATTATGTTATCCGCGGGATTAAATATAGATAGCTGACAGCCTGATGATTTAGAGAGGTTTTCGACTGTTACGCCGGAGCTGCGGTAGATAATATCGGGAATAAACATTGTATCAAAAATCTCATCAGCTGCGGCAGAGATGTCAAACTCCCAGTTTGACGGATAAATAAGAGCACTTTTGGCGTAAAATACTTTGAAATCCTTTGTCCTCAGCATTACACAGACAACGCCGGCATTGAGTCCAAGTTTCCTGAGTTTTCGGCATGCCCTGTGGGCGTGGTAATGAACGGAGTTTTTTATGTATTCTCTGTCGGAAGTAAATTTTGCAAATGAACTGGTTTTTTGAATTGATTTGGGAAGCGGAGTTTTTTCCAGAACGGGATAAATACTTTCTCCGATCAACTCAAGTTTTAATTCAAGCCCTTTTTTACCGAGAACTTTGTTTAACCAGCCGTCACTCTGATTGATAAAATCATAGGCGGTAAATATGCCGTATTTATTTAGAAGTGCTTCCGTATTGTTGCCTATTCCCCAGATTTCAGACGTTGCCGTTCTTTTAAGTTCGTTATTTATTTCTCTGAAACCTATTTTATAAAACCCCGCCGATTTTTTTGCTCTTTCGGTTGCTAGCTTGGCAAGCGTTTTAGACAAACTGACGCCTACCGAAACAGGAATTCCGACTTTATCTTTTACAGCAAGTCTTATATCTGAAGCAATATCAAGATATGATTTCCGATAAAGTTTTCTCAGTCCCGTTAAGTCTGTAAAAGCCTCGTCTATTGAATAAATCTCGACCAGAGGACTGAAATCCTTCAAAATATTCATAACCCTGTTTGAAATCTCTCCGTATAATGCAAGGTTGCCTGAAAGATAAATTGCCTGCGGGAAAAGTTTCCTTGCCTGAAAAGCAGGCATGCCCATTTTAACGCCGAGCAGTTTGGCTTCCTTTGATCTTGCCACCACACAGCCGTCATTATTACTCAGTACGCAGACGGGCATGTTTTGCAGAGAAGGCTTGATAAGCTGTTCGCATGAAGCAAAAAACGAATCGCAGTCCACAAGAGCTATTGCATTTTTAGCTGCGGGCATATATGCACTCCTTTTAAAAATAAAATCGGCAGGGTACAGTGTCGTCTTGTCTGTACCCTTTACCGTTCGGTTAATTAGGGTAGGGGAAGTATAAATTTGTAATGCGGACGAGGGTTTTTGTGAAGGGGAAGAGATTAATCGGGAGGATTAGTCTTGGTATTTGAGCAAAAAATAAAAATTTGCGGCTATTGTAAAAGCCATCGCGGTTATAAATTATCTGTATTTCTAAATTAAACATATTTTCTTACTATTCCTGTTACTGTTCCGAAAATTTGAAGCTCTTCACGTGCTTTTATAATCGGGTACTTGTCATTGGCAGGTTCGAGATAAACTTCGCCTTTATCTTTCCTGTAATACTTTACAGTAAACTCTCCGTCAACCACCGCAACGACAATATCACCGTTTTTGGGATTAATTCCCTTTTCCACGACCGCTATGTCATCTTCGCAGATTCCGGCATTTATCATTGAATCGCCTGATATTCTGACACAAAACGTTGATGCCTGATTTTTTACAAGCATATTATCGAAAGAAATCTGCTCTTCTCCATAATCTTCTGCCGGTGAAGGAAAACCTGCCCTCACTCCCGATTCGAAATACGGGATACCGAGCGTTTTTTGAGAAAGAAAAAATCTGTTTTCTCTTTCTTTTAAATATCCGTTTTCGATGAGCTTTTTAAAATACTGCCATACCGAATTTTTTGATTTTAAATTAAGAGCGGAACATATTTTATCAAAGCTCGGAAGCGGCTCTGAACCGTAAGTTTCCTTTAATCTTTCAAGAAATATTTTTTGTTTCATCGTAAGCATATTTATATTATGAACAAATGTTCATATTTTTGCAACATGTTTTTAAAATATTTTAAAAAATAAAATTTTCCGCATCTTCATATTGAATGTTTCAAATGCAGGTATGAATGTATTAAAATAAACTTATGCTGAAAAAATTAGAGGAGATCAAATGTATAAAGTCCTAATAACAGATAAGATTAACGAAGTAGCAGGCAATATTCTTGAGGGCGCAGCTCAGGTTGACTACCTTGAAACCCTACCTGAAGAAGAGCTGGTAAAAATAATCGGGGAATACGATGCTATTATGGTACGCAGTCAGACAAAAGTAACCCCTAAGGTCATTGCTGCCGCAAATAAAATGAAAATCATCGGTAGAGCCGGCGTGGGAGTTGACAACGTAGATGTGGAAAAAGCAACCCAAAAAGGCATTATTGTCGTTAATTCCCCCGAAGGCAACACTACAGCCGCCGCAGAGCACACCTTGGCATTGATGCTAAGCATGGCAAGGCACGTTCCGCAGGCAGATATTTCAACCAAAAGCGGAAAATGGGAACGCTCAAAATTCACTGGAATTGAGGTTTTTAATAAGTCTCTCGGCATAATGGGCTTTGGCAAAATAGGCATCAGAGTTGCTAAAGTCGCAATAGCCCTGGGTATGAAGGTCTATGTTTATGATCCCTTTATAACAAAAGAAAAAGTAGAAGAAACCGGCGCAGTTCATATTAACAATATTGACGAATTTTGGTCTCTTTGCGACTTTATTACCGTGCATGTGCCCAAGACAAGAGAAACAGCTAATTTAATAAATAAAAATACAATAGCTAAAATGAAAAAGGGCGTTCGTCTGATAAACTGTGCAAGGGGCGGAATAATAAACGAAGCGGATTTAAAAGAAGCTATTGAATCCGGCTATGTGGCTTCAGCTGCTATAGATGTATACGAAAAAGAACCCATTGAAAGCACAAATCCGCTTTTAAGCTGTCAGGGCGATTTGATAATTACGCCTCATCTCGGAGCAAGCACTGAAGAAGCTCAAATCAACGTAGCAGTGGATGTTGCTGAACAGATTAGAGATGTCCTTAAAGGCAAATCCGCCAGAAGCGCAGTAAATATCCCTTCACTCAAGTCTGAATTACTTGAGCCGGTTAAAGAATACATGAACCTTGCAGAAAATTTGGGACTGCTTATCAGACAGCTTGCAAAAGGAGCAGTTAAGAGGATTGAAATTAAAACTCTCGGAGAACTTGCCTCTTTTGATTCATCTCCGCTGAAAGTTGCAATTCTGAAAGGGATTTTGTCTTACAGTCATGAGAGTGTTAACTTTGTCAATGCGCCGGTAATTGCTAAATCTCAGGGAATAGAAGTTGTAGAAACCAAATCCGAAAGGTCTATCAACTATGCAGGTCTTATAACCGTATCGCTGACTACTGATGTTAGATGTTACAGCGTAAGCGGCGCAATGATTGCAGAAAATACCCCGAGAATTGTTAAAATTGACGATTATAATACAAGTATTGCTCCGGCAGAGCATATTCTGATTTGTCCCCATACGGATAAACCAGGTATGATTGCAAAAGTAGCAACCATTCTCGGCAACAACGATATAAACATCAGCATGATGCAGGTAGGCAGAAAATCCCCCGAAGCGACAGGAGGCGAGTCAATGATGATTATTAATACCGATGATTTAGTCAGCGAAAAAATGCTTGAAGAAATCAAAAAGGTTGACGGGATAAATGATGCTGTCTATATTACGCTAAATCCCGGGAAAATCCGCTCTGCCTTAATTCCAGCTTGAGTCCCTTATTTACGCAGATTGCAAATTGATAAAATTAACAGCCTTTGTGCTCAGGTAATGCAGGTCAAAGAACTGTTTTGCTTTTTCCTTTACTGTAGCAGTATTTTCCTCAAGATAATAAGGACTTTGTATAGCTTCAGCTATCCTGCAAATAGATTGAGATATACCTGCGGATTCTAATACAGCACCGTCGAAAGCATTCTGACTATTCACATCAATTACACCCATATCTGCATAAAAGTCATCTATACCTACATAACCATCTTCTTCGACATCATACATTGCTCCGACAGCAGCAGCTTCGTCTGAGTCAATTATGCCGTCAGTGCCATTAGATTCTAATTTTGTTTTTATTATAGCTTTGTCGTCATCATCCGCATCACCGTCTTTATCCATATCTGCCCAAAGCTTATCACCGGATTGATACAGTTGCAGATTCCGAAAAATATTTTCAGCTGCGGTATCTGCGGAACCGTTTTCTTCTATCCCAAGTAAATAATATCCCATTTGTGCAGTGGAAATTGAGTTGCTTCCAAATTCATTTTTTAATGCCTCGTCAGCATAACCAAGCCCTGCTTGTATAATGATATTGTTGTATTCATCATTAGTCATAGTACTTTTTAAAAGCTCCGGTGAGTAGCGTATAATGGTTGAAGTCTCTTCTTCCGCAGGAATAGTTGTGGCCTCAAGCGGAACTGCCATTGCCGTATTCATTTCTTTTTCTAATCTATCAAGTTCATCTTTATGCGGAGCAATTATTGTTTCAATTGTTTCATTTAGTTGATTGTTTAATATTGCCATCTGCTGGTTTTTTTCTTCTTGAGTTAAAATTTGATTATCTTTTATGAGTTTAGCCTTTTCAAATAGGGGGTTGGTTTGTTCGGATATTTCTTTATCTATTGGGTTTCTAAAATTATAATAGGCATCGATTTTTTCTGAAGAATTTGCCATTGTATCCGAATCTTTATTTATCGAGTTTAAAATTTCCGTTTTGGACTTTTTTCGATTAACCTGAAAAACAGAATAGTTATGAGCTGAATTTCTGCCGTGTTTTATGGCATTAGCATAATTGTTTGCAGAATAATCTGTGTCTTTGTCAAAGTTCTTAGCGTAAATGCCCGTCATGCCATCAATGTTTATAACCATATTAACCCTCTTTCTAACCGCTCTAAATAAACCTCTATAAATATAAAAACAAAATATTTATAGAAATTGCTTAAAACTTATGAAAAAATTAAATTTTGGTTATATGATGTAACATTTTAGTATTCAAATTCAATTAAACGAAACTTCAAGATTTAAAAGCAAAAAAGGAGCTTTTCTGCTCCTTTTTTGCTTAATTAATTCAAAAAATTATGCTGTTTCAGGTGGATTTGTTTCGGATGCAGCTGCTTCAGGCGGTGTATAATCCGCTACTTTTTCTGCAAGACCGTGATCTTCATAAGTTTTTTTCAGGTTATCCTGTACTGATTTTCCCCATCCGTAATTTGGGCTGTCAATAATTTCTGCGGCGGTGTATGCATTCATTTTGGTTTGATCAGCTTTTTTTGCAATTCCGTCAAAATTTGCGGCATTTACATCACCGTTTTCATCAAGATAATCGGCATAAATCATTTGAGAATAGTATTCACCGGCATCTATTCTGTTATCTCCGTTAGTATCAAAATATTTGCCAACAGTCTCAGCTTCTTCCGGATCTATTTTATCATTGGCATTTATATCAATTTTACCTTTAATCAAATCACGATCCAATGCTGCTCCGGCGGTTCCATATTCTTTATCTTGATTTAAATCTTGATAAAAACCGCGTATTGAAGCATCTTGTTCATGAGTGAATCCGTTTAAATGTCGCATAAGATTAAATGTAGCACCGGTAGCGTCGCCATCCTGAGACGTTTTACCGAGTCCTAAGAATAACCTGCCGTATTCTTCCGTTGAAACAGATTTTGTTACGGCATCATAGCTGTCATAATTTGCAGCTATTTGTGGAGTTAAGGACTGTCCGTCCGGAGTTTTTAAGATAGTACCTTCATCATAGCTGTTATGATTTACAACTGTTTCGGCGGTTAATGATTGATCTTTATCGGCGCTGAAAATATTTTTCAATGTTGTATCCGCAAAAGCCAAACCTGATGCGTCGCCTATATTTTGCCATTCACTATCAGGGTTAGCAGTGGGGTTTTGGCTTAAGCCGTTGGGCATATATCTTACTTCTTCTGAAGCAAATTGTTCGTCAAAAGAATTTTGCGCACTGTTTGCACCAAATTTTTTGGCGTTTTCATAATTATTTGCCACATAGTTAGTGGTACTTTTGTCGAATGTTCCGTATTTGCCGTTAAAACCGTCAACCATCTCAATACCTATCCTTATTTAATAATCTACCTCTATAAATATATAAAAACAAAATAGATATAAAAATTGCTAAAATCTTAGAGAAAATTTATATATTGTTTATATTTCTTAAAATATTTGTTTTTGGTTGGTTTTATTTATGTCAAAATGTTGAATAATAGAAAGGATTTGAGATGGCAAACGATACTAAATTTAAATATATTTATTTTTTAAATAATGCTCTTTATATAAATGTGACTAATCTATGCACGAATGAGTGTGTTTTTTGTATTAAAAATCTCAGCGACAGTGTTTCAGGGGTTAATCTCATACTTGAAAAAGAAAATATACAGCCCGAAGATATTATTAATGAGCTAAAATCTACAAATCTTGATAAATGCACTGAGATAGTTTTTTGCGGTTACGGAGAACCGCTCATAAAAGTTGATTTGGTTAAACAAGTTGCGGCATTTGTCAAAAAGAATTATCCTGAAATTCCGATAAGAATTAACACAAACGGACACGGAAATTTAATATGGAAACGAAATATCGTCCCTGAACTCGTCGGTCTTATTGATAGTATTTCCGTCAGTTTAAACGCAGAAAATCCTGAACTCTATGCCAAAATTGCAAGAAGCAAGTTTAAACCGGAAGAAGCATTTAATGCCGTTAAGGATTTTATTGCTCAATGTGTAAGAAACGGCATTAAAACAACTGTTTCTATTGTTAAGGGATATGAAAATTATTGCCCCGATGAAAATAAATGCAGAAAAATAGCCGAAGAGCTCGGCGCAGACTTTAGAATTAGAGAATGGCTCAGTGAAGGCTACGCTTAAAATCTCAATTTAATAGCCTAATATATCAATTTCATGTTTACATAAAGTTTTGAGCGTAATTTAATATATAATAGCTGGACGTTTTTTTAACAAATGAGGTATTTAGACATGGTGAAAAATCTGGACGCAGTAATGAAACCCAAATCAATAGCAGTTATTGGAGCATCCGAACGGCAAGAAGCATTCGGATGTTCGATTTTTAAGAACCTTCTTGAATACGGTTTTGCAGGGGATTTGTATCCTATTAACAACAAATCCGAAACCATTTTTAACGTTAAAGCCTATAAAAGTATTCTCGATGTTCCCGGTCCTGTTGATATGGCGGTTATCGTTATTCCTAACAAATTCGTTCCGCAGGTAATTGAAGAATGCGGACAAAAGGGTGTTAAAGGGCTTGTAATTATCACCGCCGGTTATAAAGAAACCGGAAAAGACGGAGCTCAATTAGAAAGAGAACTTGCAGAGCAGATTAACAAACTCGGCATGACCGCAATTGGTCCTAATTGTTTGGGCATATTAAATACTGAACCGTCCGTTCACATGGACGCTTCCTTTGCCGAAGAAATGCCTCTTGCCGGAAAAACTGCTTTTGTTTCGCAGTCAGGCGCACTCGGCGCGGCTATATTAAACATTTCAAAAGATATGAACGTCGGCTTAAGCCAGTTTGTTTCAATGGGCAACAAAGCCGTTGTTAACGAAGCAACCCTCGTAGAATACTGGGGCGAAGAAGAAAACGTCAATCAAATTCTTCTTTATGTTGAATCTATTGAAGATCCGCAAACCTTTAGAGAGCTTGCTTCCAAAATTTCCAAGAAAAAACCCGTTATTGCAGTTAAAGCCGGACGTTCTTCCGCAGGAGCAAAAGCTGCTTCTTCACATACCGGCGCATTAGCCGGTGCTGACCTTGCGGCAGACGCACTTTTGAAACAATGCGGAGTTATCAGAGCAAATTCAGTATTAGAGTTGTTCCAATATGCTCAGATTTTTAATAACTGCGACCTGCCGAAAGGCAACAGAGTCGGCATAGTAACAAATACAGGCGGTCCCGGAATTATGGCAACGGATGCTTTGAGTGAATACGGTCTTGTTATTGCCGATTATTCGGAAGAAACAAGAAGAAGATGCCGCGAATTTCTTCCTTCAGCTGCAAGTGTCGGCAATCCGATTGATATGATAGCCAGCGCACCGATAGAACACTATCAAAAAACGCTGGAAGTCGTCATGAATGACCCGAATGTTGATATCATTATGGTTATTTATGTCCCGTTCCTTGGCGTTGAGCCGATGGACTGTGCTAAAGCCATTATGGAAATTAAGGCACAGCATCCCGAAAAACCGATAGTATCCGTCTTTATGACCAAGCTGGATTTCTTCTCGCAAATCAGCAAAGTTGATATTAATGTTCCGTTCTATCAGTATCCCGAAGATGCAGCAAAAGCTATTTCCAAGCTTGATGCACAGAGACAATGGGCGGCAAAACCTCTCGGAACAGAGCCTGTTTACAACGTAAATAAAGACATTGCCAAACAGCTGTTTATTCAGGCGCTTTATGAAGGCAGAGACCAGCTCACTACATTGGAGTCAATCGATGTGCTTACAGCATACGGCATAAGAACATGCAAATATGACTTTGCCGATAACCTTGAAGATGCCGTGAAAGCCGCGAATGAAATCGGCTATCCGGTTGTTATGAAGATAACATCGACCAAGATTTCGCATAAGACCGAAATCGGCGGTGTTATTGTTAATATCAAGAGTGAAGCAGAATTGAGAGACGCATATAACGGTTTAATAGAACGATTAAGAAGCAAAAGTCTTGAGGATTCTCTTGACGGCGTTATCATTCAGGAAATGGTAAAGGGCGACAGAGAAATGGTTTGCGGTATAGCAACCGATCCTCAGTACGGACACCTTATGATGTTCGGTCTCGGCGGTATTTATGTCGAAACAATCAAGGATATCATATTCAGAGTTGGTCCTATAAACAGCAATGATGCCGATGAAATGGTCAAGTCCGTTAAGGCTTACAAAATCCTTATGGGCTCAAGAGGCGAACTTCCAGCTAATATTGAGCAGATTGAGGAAACGCTTCTCAGGTTATCACAGCTCATTAAGGACTTCCCGTTCATTGAAGAACTTGATATCAACCCGCTGAAAGTATCCGACAAGTCGGGTGAAGGCGTTGCAGTTGACGGAAGGATTAAGATTAAGGCTGAATATGCCATTAAAGAGCTTTCTTCCTGTGGAAGCTGTTGTTCATCCTGCTCTTCCTGCTCATCCTGCGGATAAGAAAGTCAAAACATAATTACGGCGGGGCAATTTGTCCCGCCGTTTTAACAGGTAAGTAACATGAATATGCAGAGAATGGTTTGTGAATTTTTTGTGTTTTTTGCTACCTATTTGCATCCCATTTGCA
>CAZXPD010000068.1:0-9990 GCA_964643065.1 uncultured Gammaproteobacteria bacterium
GTAATCGATATGAACTGCTTCCCGTTGCCTCAAATCGACAGAATGGTAAAAAATAACAGAAAAATCGGTCTGGGTGTCATGGGCTGGGCAGATATGCTTATGATTTTAAACATACCTTACGACTCAGAAGAAGGCATCAAGCTTGCCGCTCAGGTTATGGAATTTATTGATTATCATTCAAAAGTCAAATCAGTCGAACTTTCACAGGAAAGAGGCAAGTTTGCGAACTATGCGGGCAGTATTTATGACGGTAAAAATTATCTTTATAACAAATACAGGGGCAAGTCAGCAGGCTTAATCAGCGATGAACAATGGCAGGATCTTGATTCCAAAATACAGATGTACGGTATCAGAAACGCCACAACCACCTGTATTGCTCCTACCGGCACAATCAGTATGATAGCAGGAGCATCGGGCGGAATTGAGCCTTTGTTCGGACTTGTATTCCTCAGAAAGGTCATGGACGGAACCGAGCTTCCCGAAGTTAATCCTATTTTTGAAAAAACTGCTATGGAAAGAGGTTTTTACAGCGAAGCTCTTATGAAAGAAATTTCAAAACACGGCTCCGTTCACGGAATTGATGAAGTTCCCGCGGATGTTCAGAGAGTGTTTGTAACTGCTCACGATATTACCCCCGAATGGCATGTCAAAATGCAGGCAGCATTCCAGCTTCATACCGACAATGCGGTTTCCAAAACCGTGAACTTTAAGAACAGCGGCACGAGAGAAGAAATCGCGCAGACATATTACCTTGCATACAAATCCGGTTTGAAGGGCATAACCGTTTATCGAGACGGAAGCCGTTCCTATCAGCCGATGAATATAGAAGTCAAAGAAGACAAGCCCAAAGACCCTGCTCCCGTTGCAGAGGAAAAATCCGCTTCTCATGAGCAGAGCATTGAGGCGCTGTTGAAAAACAAACAGATTGTTACGCCGAGAGAACGTCCCAACCTGACATACGGTATTACAGACAAAATCCAGACAGGGTGCGGACCTCTCTATGTAACGATTAACGTTGACGAAAAAGGTCTCTGCGAAGTATTCGCGCGTATGGGCAAATCAGGCGGATGCGCCACCAGTCAGGCAGAAGCCACAGGCAGAATGATTTCGCTTGCGCTTCGCGCAGGCGTTGATATAAACTCTATTATCGACCAGCTTAAAGGCATCAGATGCCCGTCTCCTTCAATCGGCAAGGAAGGCTTTATTGTTTCCTGCTCCGATGCGATAGGAAAAGTCCTTGAACGCAATATTGAAAAGAGCCTCGGGCTCAAAGCAATGAGCGGTAACGGAAAAGCTTCCGAGGAAGCCGCCCCCCGTGTAACCGAGAATTCAAAAGCCGATATAGGTTTTTGTCCCGACTGCCCCGACTGCGGAAGCCTTCTCGAGTTCGGCGAAGGCTGTATGCTCTGCAAAAACTGCGGATTCTCGCGGTGCGGGTAGGGGTGGATTTTTTAAAAATTAAAATTAAATCAAATGAATGTTTTTGTGGCTCAAGCCATAGGAAAGAATTTTGGGAAAGTTTTTACAGGGAAAATACAATTTCTGTTGGACAAACTTACATAAATTTGGATAACAATTTGCATTTAAGATTAGAACGACATGAAAATGGTCCTGTATTTCTAATAATACTCCACGAAATAGTTAATAATCCTTATTTTATTAGTATTGCATCTAGTTTCATCTATGACTTTGTGAAATTATTAGTAAAAACTGACAATCAAAATAATAATTCATTTTATTATGAGATAAGTTTTAGGAAAGAAAACCATAAAACAAAAGAAACTATAGATTCTAATATCAAATTTGGGGCTAATAATATTCCCAATGTTGACTTGATAGTAGAAGAAATAAACAAATCATTAAAAGATTTGAATAGCTAAAGCCTTTCCACAGGCACTCAAATGTTTTCACTTCATTCCGCCGCTTCCGCCCCGCTCTCTAACCCCGTCCTGCATTTTGCATACTCCGCAACAGGGGGCTTATGCCCCTTGTTGATAAACAATTAACCGTCTTTGCGAGGAGCACGGCGACGAAGCAATCCAAAAAACCTTCATTATGTCATCCTGAAGCATTCGTCTATGAAAAATAATTACAATCGTTGATATTCAGGATCTGATCAACGCTAAACTGCAACAATAATACTCTTTATCGGTACTTTTTATTTCTATATGTTTCGACATCTAAAGCTGTCGACCATATTTTCTGTTTTGAAAAAAAAGAAAATATGGAAAAAGAAAAAATTTGCCTCGACAACTTCCCATTTTATACCTAAATTATTGTAACAATTTTTTATTATTTTAATTAAAATCTGTCAACTTTTCCTATGTTTAACTTTCAATTAAACAAGTCAATAAACATTTGGAGATTATATGAAAATAAATTTGTCCTTATCAAACTACTATAAACAAAATGTACCGTTTAAGGAATCGCTTCCTGCCGCCGGAAAAGAATGTAATACCGAACCTCAAAGAACCTACGCTGATGTATTTATTGATGAGGGGCGAAAAGATCCTAAAGGATTTTTTCATAACCTATACATACATCTGGTATACATATTGAAAGGTAATACTTGCACACGCAACAATGAGAATCTTAAATTATTTTTTGATGATGATAAGTTTGACCTGAACGGCAAAAATATTATTTGGGAATCGTGCGAAGAAGATGAGTCAATTCTCAAGGCGCGCAAACATGTTCTGGAATTTCTGGATGAAGGAATAAATGAGTATACCCAACTTGTATTTTTTGATACGACAAATTCTGCAAAAGAAGTAATCAGAGCAGATTATGCTGGAATAGTGAAAAACAATAATATTCATATATTTAAAACAAATAGAGCAAATAATGACGTTTCAAGAATGCTTCAATGGAATTTTGATACAAGAAAAGCCATGTATGGTGTTGAACAAAGTTAGCAGAAAGAAGAGTTTATAGTCTTTCGAAAACCCGTACAATCATCCTGTGTACAAGCGAAGAATCCCATTATTATTGACCTTGAGATGTTTCACTTAACGTGACTAAACAAACACTAACTTATTGAAAATTTCTCAATTCGTTCAGCTTTTCAAGGGCTTTTCCGCTTTCGATCAGTTTTGAAGCGGTTAAAATTCCATCTTCAAGCGAATTAACTTTATTCCCTGCCCATAACAAACCTGCTGAATTAAGAACCACCGCATCTTTTTTGGCTCCGGCGATTTGCCCCGAGAATATTTTTTCAATTAAGTCGGCGTTATGTTCGGGTTCCCCGCCGATAATTTCTTCCAGCGATGCTCTTTTAAAACCGAAATCTTCCGGATATGCGTCAAAAGTTTCAATAACATTATTATCCAACTTGTAAACGGTTGTTTTGCCGCAAATACTCAGTTCATCCATAGTCGGGTTTTGTCCGTGAACTACTAACGCCTTTTTACAACCGAGAGTTCTCAGGGCTTCGGCAATTTTCGGGGCTGTTTTTGGACATGCAACTCCAAGCACCTGCCCTGTCGGTCTTGCAGGATTTGTTAAAGGACCAAGAAAATTAAATATTGTCCTGATTCTGATTTCTTTCCGCACAGGATTAACCGATGATGTGGCTTTGTGGAAAAAAGGCGCGTGCAAAAAAACTATATTGTATTTGTTGAAATACTCTTCCGCCTCTTCGGCTGAATTTACAAGACTAATGCCAAGAGCACTAAGAACATTGCTGCTTCCGCATTTGCCCGTCATGCCGAAATTGGAATGTTTGGCAACATTAAGCCCGCAAGAAGAGCCGACAATAGCCGATGCGGTGGAAATATTAAATGTATTTGAGCAGTCTCCGCCTGTCCCGCAGGAATCTACAATTTCACCCGAAGGTCTAAGGTTGAGCCGAACTGCTTTTTCTCTCATTTTATAAGCAAAGCCCGAAATTTCTTCCGCCGTTTCACCCTTCATTTTCAATGCGGTTAATAACGATGCTATTTGAGTTGGCAGGGCATTGCCCTCACCTATAAAGTCAACAAGATCTGCTGCTTCCTGAAAGCTCAAATCCTGATTTTCAACTAACTTTTTTACGGCATCAATAATCATCATTTCATACTTAAAAAATTGCTGAGCAGAGCGTGTCCTCCCTCCGTAAGGATTGATTCGGGATGGAATTGGACACCGACCATATTGTTATATTTTTTATGTTTTACAGCCATGACAAGATTATCTGAAGTATGGGCTATAGTTTTCAATTCCGAATCATCCATAGACTGCCTGTCTATAATGAGCGAATGATATCTTGTGGCTGTAAAAGGATAAGGCAAACTTTCAAATAAGGGTTCGCCCTCATCATAAATAATTTTTGAAACCTTGCCGTGCATCAAATACGGAGCCCTGACAACTTTTGCCCCGAATATTTCCCCCATGCACTGATGTCCCAGACAAACACCAAGTATGGGGTATTTGCCTGCAAGCTTTTTTATGACGTCATTGGAAACTCCGGCTTCGGCGGGAGTGCCCGGACCGGGGGAAATTACTATATGAGAAGGATTCAATTCCTCTATTTGTGAAACCGTTATTTCGTCATTCCTGAATACCTTACATTCCTGTTTTAATTCACCGAAGTACTGAACAAGGTTGTAAGTAAAGGAATCGTAGTTATCAATAATTAATATCATGTTATTTCGTTTATCTTTACACTAAGCAAATTATATCATGTATGGCTTCAATGATTTTTATCGGGTTTTAGCCGAAAAATATATCTTAAGCTAATTCAAAAATGCTTCAAAATCTCCGATATTGTCAATTTCTTCCGTCATTGAATCTTTTATGGAAATCAAATCACCTTCGCCTAAAGCTAAATAATCTAAAACCTCATAGTCAAAAAGATGCATGTTTAATTCTTTATTGGTCAATACAATCTGAGAAAGAATGTTTGCGATATAAACAACGGAAACCAGCTTTGTATTTGCCTGCGATTTCAAAGGCTGATGATGATATCTTATAATATTTGACAGGGAGGTCGGTAAATTCCAGCTTTCCATAACCGAATAACCTACTTCCTGATGGTCAATATCACAATATTTTTTCTCGAAATTTATCAATGAGGTGCTGTAAATATTTCCTTTAAGCTGATAAATTACCTGTGAATAATTTTCGTGATCATACTGGTCGAGGATTATTTTTCCTATGTCATGAAGTATGGCTCCGCTGAATAAATCGTCTTCCTCCGGAAAATAAAGATACTGACAAACCCTTTTAGCTGCTATTGCAGTTAAAAGCGAATGTTTCCAGAGTGTTCGATAATCCAGAGACCTGTCATAAATGCTTTTTGGCGTAAAAATCTTAAAAATGCTTGATGAAAGCACAAGCCCCCTCATTGTCGTAAATCCCAGAATCATAACGGCATGCTGAATGGAGCTGATTTGCTTTGGAAATCCGTAATATGCCGAATTAACAAGTCTTAGAACCCTTGATGTAAGACCGGGGTCACGCGATATCACCGTGCTTAATTCTGCGGCAGATGAGTTCTGATTTTGAATAATTTCCATTACTTTGGTGACAACTTCAGGAAGAGAGGGTATGTCTCTGACTCTTTGTCTTATGTTTTTTACTTTAATTTCAGCTTTTTCCTTATCCGGAACTGCTGGAACATTTACCGCATCAGGGTCATTCAGGGATATTATTTCGATTTTATTGTTTTGGATTTCGTTTAAAATGCTTCTGCAGGTAACTTTATCCTTATGCAGCCGTTCCGTTTTTTCAATAAGCAGCTTTTCAAATATTTTTTGTTTTGATTCGCTATAAAGCAAAGCAAGTGCCGGTTTATGATCCGGTTGAGAGCTTAAAGGCTCTTTGTAAATTTTAACCAGTTCATAATTGCTCTTTCTGCAAAAATTTTCTATGCGTTTTTTTTGCAGCTCAAGGTCAAACTCTCTTTCTTTTGAGTTCGTTTTATCAGAACTGACATATCCTGCTGCCTTGGGTAGTATTTTATCCATAACCGGAATAATTTATTTAATCACGTATAACAAACATTTTATTTGATTTTATCAAGTTTGTGTCAATATTAAGGAGCTGTTACATTTACTATCAGCATTAATTTTAATAATTTCCCTTGCTTTACAATTATTTGCCCAAATATTCATCACAGACTTTGCAAGATTTAATGTCAAAATCAAAAAAATTGTTTTCTTTTTTATTTTTAGACCCTTTTTTTGCTGCAGTATCGTTCTCCTCAGAGGCTGAATTTTCGGAATCATTTTCTTCAATCAATTCTTTTTCGATGGCTTCATTCAAAGTCTGACGGACATATTCAGCTGTATTGCCGTTATTTGACGTTTGGAGAATAAAACCGGCTTTCTCGAGTTCCTGTTTTGCATCTTTGTATTTTTTCAGCTGCATCAGAACTAAGCCCAGATTATAGTGAATTTCCGGCTTAAGCGGAGCCAGTTTCATAGCCTTGCAGTATTCCGCCGCTGCTTTTTCGGGTTTTCCCTGCATTTGGTATGCTAACGCAGTATTGTAACGGATTTCATAATTATTCGGATTTATTTCTGCGGATTTTTTAAAACTATTTACTGCCTTTTCAAGGAAATTTATTCCTTCTGCAGAATCAAGCCCTGCAATTACAGCTTTTTTTGAATAGAGCAAGCCCAAATTATTATAAACTGTCGCAAATTTTTTATTTACGCAAAAAACTTTGAAAACCGGAAAGTTGCAGGACTTATTTTGTCTTTGCACGGCAGTTTCATACTCTCTTATCGCCATGTCAATATTGTGCAGTTTATCCGACAAAAGAACGGCGTATTTAATTCTTGCCTTAACATAATCCGGTTTTACAGCCAAAGACTGTATGTAATAATCTTCCGCATGCTGATAATGTCCGGTTTGAACGTATAAATCTGCAAGCTTAAATAATACTTCCGCATTTTCAGGATATAACTTCAGAGCATAATTATAAGTGTTTTCAGCTTTTTCATAATTTGCGTGCTTGTATTCATATCCTCCTTTTATGGCTGCAATCTGAGAAATCCCGTTTCTGAACAGCATGATTACGCTTTTGTAAAAGAAGAATGATACAAAAATACATATTAAAGAAAGAATTATTAAGAAATTTTTATTAAAAAACCTGACCGACAAAATAAATTAACCCGAATTACTAAACCTAAAAATCAAATAATGAACGTTTTTTAAAGAAATATTGAAATATACTAATAAAAATATAGAAGAGTTATATCAACAAATTACCCAACAGGGTAATTTTTATTTATTAAAAACAGACTTATAGTAAAGGTCACACGCATATATTCGACTCTTACCCAGACACGATCCAGCTATTTATATCGAGCTTTTGCTCGATATTTTTATTTGTCCTTATTTGTTTTTAACAGCTTCTTGCCGGCTTGACTGAATGCCTTGGTCATACGCGCCTGAAATATTATGAAGAAGACCTTTCATTGATCCTGCAAAAGCAAACAGCATACCTACAACAACAACAGACACAAGTGCTACTGCTATTGCCCATTCACTAATTACCTGAGCAGTTTTATACCTCATAACATTTTCATTCTAAATATCTTAATTATTAGGTACCAGAGTTTTGCGATGATGTGTTTGAAGCTTCTTCTAATCTTTCATTAATATTGCCAACCGTGTCTTTAATTTTAGTTCCCATAATACCAAGAACGGCAATGGCAACAACTGATACAAGCGCCAAAATCAGTCCATATTCGACTAAACTTTGAGCTCTGGTCTTTTTTCTTGAAATTTTCTTCATAAATACTTTCTCCTGATATTTGTAACATTATTTGATTACTGTCATAAAATGATAATACAGTTTTTTTATTAATTTAATAATCACTTTAAAGGGTGATTTTTTATAAATTGAAAATCAATAGGGAATGGTAACAAATAGAAAAAATGAGCTTTTTAACTATTCGTCAACAGTTCCTAATTATTCAGGCTGTGAATCGGCGCGGGTATTCTGCCACCGCGTTTTATGAATTTTGAACAGGAAAATTTATTAACGGACATAACGGGAGCTTCTCCAAGCAGTCCTCCGAAAACCGCATAGTCGCCTACTTTTTTATTGGGTACTGGAATTATTCTTACGGCGGTTGTCTTCTTGTTTATCATACCTATTGCCATTTCATCGGCAATTATACCCGATATTGTTTCAGCAGAAGTGCTGCCCGGAATTGCTATCATATCCAAGCCGACGGAACAAACACAAGTCATAGCTTCGAGCTTGTCAAAGGACAATGCGCCGGCTTTCACAGCCTCTATCATTCCGGCATCTTCGCTTACCGGAATAAATGCTCCGCTCAAGCCGCCTACATAAGAACTTGCCATAACTCCGCCTTTTTTAACGGAATCGTTTAAAAGCGCCAGTGCCGCAGTTGTTCCATGTGTTCCGCATTTTTCAAGTCCCATTGCTTCAAGAATATTTGCGATGCTGTCGCCCTGTGCCGGCGTAGGCGCAAGAGACAAATCAACCACACCAAAGGGGATATTGAGTTTTTGAGCAAGCTCCCTTCCTACCAACTCACCGGTTGAAGTGATTTTATAAGAGAATGTTTTTATTTGCGAAGCCAGCTCGCCAAAATCCATTTTTTCGCTCAAAGATTCCACCGCGGCTCTTATAACACCGGGTCCGCTTATACCTATGTTAAGAGCAACTTCCGGTTCGCCGTAACCATGAAATGCACCCGCCATAAAAGGATTATCACCGGGAACATTGCAGAACACAACAAGCTTTGCTGCGCCTATTCCGTCTTTATCAGCTGTCAGTTCCGCTGTCTGCTTGATAATTTTTCCCATTTTTAAGACGGCATCCATGTTTATTCCGGCTTTGGACGAAGCAAGATTTACAGAGGAACAAACTCTGTCTGTTTTTTGAAGAGCCTCGGGAATGCTTTCTATAAGGGCGGAGTCTCCTTTAGTAAATCCCTTTTCTACCAGAGCCCCGAACCCGCCGATAAAATCTATCCTGACTTCTTTGGCTGCTTTATCGAGAATTTTTGCAAGATACACATAATCATAGCTGTCCGCGCTTTCTCCCACAAGAGAAATCGGAGTTACGGCAATTCTTTTGTTAATTATGGGTATGCTGTACTCTTCTTCGATTTGTTCGGCATAACGGGCTAGATTTTTTGCGGCAGATGTTATTTTTTTATAAACTTTATCACCCGTTTTCTTTATGTCATTTGAAATGCAATCCCTCAGACTAAGCGAAAGAGTAACCGTTCTTATATCGAGATGATTAATTTTAATCATCTCAATAGTTTCCAGTATATTTTCAGTTATAATTGCGTCCATAAAAATTTTTAAACTCTATATAAAGTGCATTTTGTCAAAGATTTTTTTTCTTTGGACCCATACTTCCATGCCGAGGGTTTCGCCAAGTTTAAGCAAATTGTCCTTAAATTCCTGAAAAGAGCAGCTGGCTTTTGAAAAGTCCGCAAGCATTATCATTGTAAAATGTCCCTGCATTATCGTTTGTCTGATATCTTCAATGTTTACGTTGCCTTTTGCCAGAGCATCTGCAAATGCCGCAACTATACCGACTTTATCAGCGCCTACAACGGTTATTATGATTTTAAATTCTTCCATGCATATTACCTTATAATCTTTTCAAAATAATCCTGTTGACCTTAATTATAACTGTTAATAAACAAAAGCCAAATTAAGAATTTTTGGAACACATTGTATTTTAATAAACATATATTTAACCTGAACCGGGGGTATGATACTCAGTTCAAAACATGCGTCAAACATACGCTAAACCTATGGAAAACATAGGGTTTTGAGCATACTTTTTTAGGGAATGGTGACAAATAGTTAAAAAGCTCATTTTTTCTATTTGTCACCATGACCCTTTGCGGAGGTGAAAAATGGCGGAAACGATGAGTTTTCGACATTTTGACACTGAACGATGGGGACGTAAGACGAAACAAAAAACGAAGTTTTTTGAATTCGTCAACAGTCCCTTTTGACCTTTTTTTGCAATTTTGCATCCTGTTTGCAGCCTTTTTCGAGCAAAAT
>CAZXPD010000069.1:0-9726 GCA_964643065.1 uncultured Gammaproteobacteria bacterium
GCGAACATCATCATCAACACTGCTCCTATGGCAAAGTTCGGTGCAATAAGCGTACCTATGTTTTTTTCTTTAGAAAGCTTTTCTATTTCTTTTATCTGGGTTTCGCTCAATCCTGTAGTACCGATAACCGGTCTTACATTTTGGCTTAAAATAATTTTTGCGTTTTCAAAAATTATTTCGGGTGAGGTAAAATCGACTACGGCATCCACCTGTTTATTTGAAAGCGCATCTTTGAGATTATCTTCAATAAGAACGCCGCAGGGCTTGTTAAAAACAATATCCCCGATATCTTTGCCCTTATTTGTCACGTCAACAGCGCATACAAGTTCCATATCCGATTCTTTTGAAACGGCTTTAATGACTTCTCTTCCCATTCTTCCGCAAGCGCCGCAAACTGCAACCTTAATTTTCATAAATACACCTCATCATCTGCGATTCTAACCTTGATTTTTCTTCAAAATAAACCTGTGTTAAATCTTAAAGCAATTTTGCTTCAAAATAAATTATCTCACAAGAAAAAATCTTTATAAAATTTATTCGGCTGAAAGTCTTTATATTATGCAATATTTACATAGATCCGGCAGAAGCTTTCGCTGCAGTTTCTCTGAATAACGGAAATTTTTCATCTACCATCTTCAAAACGCCGGTTTTAACTTTTGATGACTGATAACTTGTTTCCTTGATTATACTTGAAATAATCTCTTTATCAGTTGATGAATTTAATATCATATCAAATGCTTTAATTTTTTCATCCGCATCACCAATATATTTAATATTGCTGATTAGAGACAACAAAGCGTCTTTATTTTTAAAGTTAGCTGCCAATGTGCTGAATACGGCAAATTTATTTTGCTCAGGCAAGGCATTAAAGTTTTTGACTACTGTTGAAATCAAAATCTCATGATTATACTCTTTTGAATTCAAAAATTTCTTTATAAAGCTTTCAGCTTGTTGAGGGGATAATCTGGTCAATTTTCTGAACTCTCTTCTGATGTATGGGTTTTCTGCCAGATTTTTATCGACAACCATTTCGCCGCCGTGATCAATTATGATTCCGTTGATAACATTGCGGCCTTTATCTAAACCTGAAATATCAGTATCCTTTAATCCCAGCGTTCTTATATCAAGCTCTTTTTTTGATTTTGTATTCCTTTTAGTATTATCAATAAAGGTTTTCAATTCCCATCTGCCGTTTAAATCACCGCACATGCTTTTCAAACGTTTCGAATCCGGATAACGACCATAAACAATACCTCTGTTTATTTCCGGTAAAGGACCATGGGTATTTTTACTCCATATGGTAGGCGTTGCCGGTGTATCTTTAAAGACTTTCAGAACAAATTTTTCATTGTTCAGATTAAATCCGTATGCAAGACCTAACCTGCCTTTATTTATGTATTCAAGACCACTGATACCTATTTTTTCCAATATTTTAGATGCTTCTTCAATTTTGCAATCTCTCAGTAGAACAGCTGCCTGTCTGATTGTCCTGAAAAATTCCGGTATGGCGGTATTACGATTTTCTTTCGGAATCTGATTAATTACTGAAGAAGGAAGGTTTCCGACGAAACAATCGCTTTTGGGATATCTTTCGAGAAGACTTGGAATATAAAATGAGTTCTCAAAAATTTTTCTGCCTACTACATTTGTCAAGCCTGAAAAATTTACATTGAATTTACTGTTCGTTTGAAAACTATCCATGCTTCCTTAACACTTTCCAAAAATCACTCTATATATATAAAAACAAAACAAGTTAAAAAATTGCCAATTCTTTCAAAAAAAGAGGGAGTAAAAATTACTCCCTCTTTTAGATAGGAAATGAATCATGATCTAGTGTCGAAGCAACAGCGCTGGCTCATCGCCACCGCTGTTGCTTCTTACCTTTCCTAAGGTCGGGTTTGAAAAATTCGATTTTTCCAAAAAATCAGAATTTTTCTGTACCCTCCAATTATATTTTAAATGCGCTTTCGCCTGCGTAAGGGACATTGCCTTGTTGTCTCTTTTTAAGATCTTCTTCGATTCTTAAAAGCTGGTTGTACTTGGCAACTCTGTCCGTTCTGCACGGTGCGCCCGATTTAATCTGATTTGATGTTGCAACCGTTAAGTCAGCCATAGCAGTGTCTTCGGTTTCTCCTGATCTGTGGCTGATTACGCTTGTATAGTGGTTATCATGAGCCAACTTGATTGTTTCAAGCGTTTCGGTAAGCGAACCGATTTGATTTAACTTAATGAGAATGCTGTTAGCTTCACCTTTGTCGATACCGTTTTGGAGTCTTTCAGGATTGGTAACAAATCTGTCATCGCCGACAATTTGAATTTTGTTACCTAATCTTTCGGTTATTTTCACCCAACCTTCGGCGTCATTTTCGTCAAGTCCGTCTTCGATTGAGATTATCGGATACTTGTCAACGAGTTCTGCATAGTAATCAATCATTTCGTCGGTGGTGTGCCTTGTACCGTCTTTATATTCATAGGCTCCGTTTTTCCACATACTGGATGCCGCTACGTCTAACCCAAGTTTTACCTTACCTGTATAACCGGCTTTGTCAATCGCTTTGACTATGAAGTCAAGAGCATCTGTATCCTGTTTTAGGTTAGGGGCAAAGCCGCCTTCATCTCCAACGGCGGTGCTGAGTTTTTCACCATATCCGTTATTTTCCTTGTCTTGCAAGATTTTCTTAAGGTTATGATAAATCTCTGTGTTTATCTTCATTGCATCGGCAAAGCTCTTTGCGCCTACCGGAAGTATCATGAACTCTTGAATATTTACATTGTTATCGGCATGCATTCCGCCGTTCAATATGTTCATCATCGGAACGGGCATATTATAGATTTCATTTGTTTTTCCGCCAAGTTCATGGAAGAGTTTTCTGAAATGCATATAAAGAGGAATACCTTGTTCCTTTGCTTCAGCGTCTGCAACTGCAAGGCTGACGCCCAGAATAGCATTTGCACCGAATTTGCCTTTATTTGGCGTACCGTCGAGGTTCATCATTTTTGTATCAATCAGGAACTGACCCTTTGTATCCATTCCGATAATATTTTCTCTGATTTCGTTGTTAACGTGACCTACAGCTGTTAAAACGCCTTTGCCCATGTAGTCTTGTTTTTTATCTGTGTCTCTTAATTCAACGGCTTCATATTCGCCTGTGCTGGCGCCTGAAGGAACTGCGGCTCTTCCCATTGTGCCGTTTTCGGTATATACATCAACTTCAACGGTCGGGTTGCCTCTGGAGTCAAATATTTGTCTTCCGACAATATCCGTAATCCTTGCTCCGAAATAAACTTTTGCCAAGGATGGGGAAACTTTTTGCAAATCTTCGCCCTGTTTCAATTCGATTCCTTCTTGAGAACTTTTTAATTTGAGTTCTTGGGAATCTTTTGTTTTGGATAAAAATGCTTTTTCGACACTTCCAACATTAGTAAGACTAACTCTTGAGATCATAAATCTTCTCCCATTTTATGTAACACCTCTAACATGAGTTATGTCGTATTAAAAGCGGGACATGATTTTTGTTGCTATTAAAAAGAAAAAAACAGCAGAATTTTTTACATATTTTTACAATAAGTCCGCAATACCCATGCGAAAATAATTTTCACTGCTGCGGAAGGTAAAATTAAGTTACTGAGCTATAAATCCCGTGTCGCAAATGACGCATAAGTCACTTTAGAAGCATCCATAATGAGCTGTTTGGCAACGTAAGAATTGGACGGTCTTTTTACCAGAGCGCTAATTATATATTTCCTGCCGTCAGGGAGTATAACAATGCCGGCATCACCGAGCATATTTCTGATATCGCCGGTCTTGTGTATAAACTGCACATTGTCAGGCAAACTTGCCTGAATTAAAAACCTGTTTTTAACATGGCTCATAATCTGATAGATATATGCTCTGCTTGTTATATCAAGAAAATTCGTGCTGTCGAGGTTATAAAGCATTGTTGAAATATCTTTAGGCGTTGTAATATTAGTTCCGTCCAAATCGGGAAGGAAATTTGCCAAATATGTCGAACCAAATCCCCAATTTCTGAGGTTGCGGTTCAAATCGTTTACGCCTCCGATTTTAGCAAGAAGAACATTCGTAGCTGTGTTGTCACTCTGCTGAATCATCAAACGCGCATAATCCATAACACTGAATTTTGTTCCTGCCGGTCGATACTGTAATAAACCGGAGCCGTCTGTAATGTCGTTTTCTTGAATGGGTACTTCTTCTTTTAAATCAATAAGTCCCATTTCCACTCTTTTAAACAGTTCAAGCAAAACGGGAATTTTGATTATGCTTGCGGCAGGAAACTCTTTGTCTGCATTAATTTCGGCATATCTGCCGGTTTGAATATCATAGACAAAAATCCCCGCATCGAGCATAGGATATTGGTTGACTATATATTTTAAACGGTTTTCGAGTCTGGGCATTTTCCCTGTAAATACAAGCGGGGTCATTTGAGCTTTTTTTGTTTCAACACTGCCGAGAAAATGCAGGTTCAAGAAGTAATCATTAGCTATCAGGCTCTCGGCTTTTTTAAATATAGGATAATCAACCTTAAGCTTTAATCCTGCATTCTTAATATTGTTGAAAAACATTGTTTCAAAACTGCTAAAGAGGACGGGAGGCAGCAAAAGCAAAAACAGCGGTATCAAAATAATTGCCGCAATAAGCCTACGAAGTTGTTTGTTTCTTATGTTTCGGCGTTTGTTTTGCCTTTTATGCAAATAATCATCGTTAAGCGTTGCAGAATAATGTCCGCCAAAATTATATCCTGTTGTTTGTGAATATGTGTCTTGTTGCAGTTTATTGTCCAGACACTTCAAAAAAATCGACCTCCAGTATAAATATAAGTAATCATAGTAATTATAAATTACTGCTTCGGGTTTGGTAATTTATTTGTTCAGTATTTGTCTATTAAAAGCCGAAAGTAGTTCGCGCAGGGAATGCGGGTATGTTTATACTATGTCCTTCGATGCTTAAATATTCTTAAAACTTTACAAGAATATTTTTCTCTAGTTTATACTTTTGACGTTATTTGTGCTTGTCAGCGCATAACCGTTGGCATCGCGTCTGCTCTTTCTGAATTTTTCATACAAAAGCAGAGTTTGTGCGCCTTTCAAGCAGCCCGTCATAAGCTGTATACTTTTTACGGAAGTTAAATTATTTGTTTCCGTGAGGGTTTCCAGATTCGCAAGAATTGCCAAAGCGTGTTTGAAGTTCTTTTCCGTCGGAAATCTTGACACGTCTGAAATTGCCGATTTAAGTCTGTATGCTTCAGAAATTAGTTTTTCCGAAAAAAAAGTTTTTTCCGCAGTATTTAAAGTATTTTGTTTTACTGAATTTGCAATGTTTATGTATTGTTCAATAAGACTTTCCGAAGCGCTTAGGGGATTTTTCAGTGGGCTTACGGTATCTTTGATTTTGTAAGGACCTGATGAAAGGAACTCTGACTTATCCGGCGCAAGATGAGCCATAGCAAAAATTGTATTTCCCACCATGCCGTATTTTTCTTTCACGGTAAAAATCTGTTCAATCAAGTCACTGGCTTCAAGCTGTCTGACTGCAATACCCGGATATATAGGGACTTTATTGCCGGAGTTTTTGATAATATAATCAAGGTTTTCCTCGAGTTTGGAAAGATTGGAAGAATATATCATCGGATTTAATATATCTATCCATCCTTTATCGACCCAAGTTTCCCAATCCTGTTGAACAGAGTTCATTCTTGACTGTTTGTCGCCCGGATAAACGGCAGCGGATATCAAAATATCAGGATTAATTTTTCTCAACGCACGGGCGCTTTCGGCAACGAACTTGTTAATCTGCTTTGCTTTCCATTCATTCCAAGTTTTGAGCGTTGCATTATCAATTTTATCGAGTTTAAGCCCTGATTCGATTTCGAATTTCTTTCTGCTTTCGTAATTAAAACCCATCAAATTGGTCTGATTTTGAACGGGATAGCGGATATAGTCATACTGTATTCCGTCAACGGGGTATTTTTTGGCTATTTCTACAAGAATTGAAGTAATAAGAGCTCTTGCTTTGTAATTAGAAGGGTCAAGCCAAAATTCAAACTGTCCCTGAGGCAGCAAATTGTCAGAAGGTCCTCTTAATGCCAAATCAGGGTATTTGGGAATTATCGGACCGGGATAATTTTCCGCCAGTCCTATAACGGTATTGTGTCTTGAGTTGCCTACCGCAAATATCCATGCCCATGCATGAAGTTCAATGCCCCTCTTATGGGCTTCTTTTACCGCCCAATACAATGGATCCCATCCTTTTGTGAAGGGATTTTGACCTGTAATTTTACTTGGGTAAATCGTGAATCCGGCATTCAGCGTTTCGAAATATACGGCATTAATGCCGATTTGTTTTATTCTGTCAAACAAATTTGCCATTTCTTCGGGGGTTTTTATTGCAACTATTGTTCCCCTGTCGAGCCAAAGAGTTCTTCCTTCAACGCTGTTTGCAGGAGCCGATTTGGCATAGGCAAACAAAAGATTGGTCTTTGCATTTTTTAATTCTTCGAGAGCTTTGTCGTATTGATTTGCATAATAATATTTTTCGGCAACGCCTTCCTGAATGCTTGACAATGCCAGATAACTGCTTATTTCTTCCAGCTCTTGGGACGATTTACCGTCGAGGAAGTATTTTATTAATTCATCGGCACTTTTTCTTATTTGCCTGATATCTGAAATCTTTTTTTGGAATTCGTCAGAGCCTAATGCAGTCTGTTCCTTTTCAATTGTTCCGGGTGAAAGGGCTTTAATAAGGGAGCGCATCAAAGAAGTGTTAAAATCTATGCTTCCTTCGTCGCCCCATTTCCACGAAATATAGCTTCCGGTGGGTGATATTGAAACCGCGACGGGTTCCCTTTCAGACTTACTCCACTTGGCAAATGCTCTTGATGTCGGTCCGAGTTCGATTTTTGCAACTTTTGTAAAATACGGAAAATAATTTTCAGGTACTTTTTCTCCGTTTGTCAGGCTGATATGGCTCTGATCCGTAATTTTTTGGGGCAGTCCGAGAAATACGCCCGTTAGTTCTCCAAGCTTTTGAGTTGTCAGACTCAAATAATCGTCTGGAAAAATCACGATAATTTTCCCGCCTTCTCCGACAAATTGTTGTATCTTAGACATAGTTTCCTGCGTAACGTCAACCATTAGAGGAAGGACAAGAATATTAATATTCTTAACGCTTATTTTATCAATGTCTTTTTCCGTAAATACCGAATATTTAACGTTAAGGTTGTTAAAAACATATATTACATCTTGCCAAAGCTGATTATAATTATCAACTGACTTTTGAGCACTGATATTTTCAGGATTGTCGGCTGACAAAATCCCTATCTGGGCAAATGTTGCCTGAATGTTAAAAACAAACATCAAGATGCCAAACAAAATAACTCTTTTTACAAACCCGACAGACATCCGTGGCATTCCAATCAGCAATCCTTTTGTTTATAAAACTTAGCTTATCAGCTTAACTAAAACGTTTTACTATTATATATTAATCCTTTTTCATAAAATTACATTATTTGACCGAAAAATATAATGCAATCTATTGTGTTTACACAAAAGGGGGTATTGTTACCAATGTTTAAGCTCGTCTGATTTATAAAGCATTTTTATTAACGGAAACAGTTTCGAACGTAGGTTACATCGAACATAGTAGAGAAATTCATTAATTTAAATTTGCTGTGCTATTATAGTGGGTGGCAAAGGAACAGGAGTTGAAACTTATGACAAATTTTTTTAAGAGCATTATCAGCTGGCTGGCATTTTTAGGCTTGATTATTTCTGCAGAGCTTACGTATGTTTACATGAGCGCCAATTTCGGGCTTGCGGGCAATAAAAGTTTCTGCAATATAAATGAAGTTCTTGACTGCGATGCCGTGGCAAGGACGTCTTATTCCCATGTTTTGGGTGTACCTCTTGCCGTATGGGGAATGTTATTTTATGCGGTTATTCTTTTGCTTAATTATCTTCGCTTTTCCAAACCCGATGATATTCAACGCAGTGAAAATATACAAAGCTTTATCTACACTCTTTCCTTTGGTGCAGTGATGGTTTCTGTTGTTTTGTCTTTAATAACAGCTTTCGGAATAAAAAAAGTCTGTGTTTTATGCGTTGCCAATTACATTATAAATATACTCTTGTTCTTCTTTATACGCGGAAAAGCATCTTTTACCGCAAACATAAAAAACACATTCAAACAGTTATATTTTGCCCTGACTAATCCGATGCATTTTCTTTTAATTACGGCCATATTCACAGTCGGAATATTTTCTCTTTATTATGCCAATGTTAACGAAGTATTTGTTAAAGATAAAACCTTCTATGTCCCGAAAACCGAAATGCTCAATATGAATGTATTCAGCGGCAACGTGCTTGGCGATGCAGACGGAAAAATAGTAATAGAGGAATATACGGATTTCGAATGTCCGTTTTGCTCAATGGCAAACTCTGACCTTTACAGGCTGGTGAATGAATTTAAAGGAGTAAAGGTAATACACCGCGACTTTCCTTTGAAAAAAACTTGCAACCCTGTATTAAACGGAGAGGGTCCTCACAAAAATTCATGTACAGCAGCTTTATACGGTATGGCTGCAGCTAAACAAAATAAATCGGCTTATCTTGGTTACCTTATGTTTTTAAACCAACAGAATTTAGAAGAAAAAAGAATTCTTAAACTTGCCAGAGCCGCAAAACTTGATATTAATCAGCTTAAAAAAGACGCAAACGATCCTGAAGCTCTTGAAGAACTAAAAGAAAATTCCGAAAAGGCATTTTCTATGGGCATAAAAGCAACGCCGACTTTTATAATAGGAATAAAAAAACATGAAGGCATAATGAAATATGAGGAATTGAAAAAGCTTATAATTTCATTAGGAGCAACACCAAGATAAAACATGCAAATTCTGCATACGGAAAATAATTCTTTTATTAAAGCCGGCGCCGTCCTGCTGGTTCATTCCTGCTGCGCGCCTTGTTCGGCATATGTTTATAATCTGTTGAGCGAAAAGGGTTTCTTTATTGAAGGGTTCTTTTATAATCCCAACATTCATCCCGATTTAGAGCAGGAAAGAAGGCTTTATGAGCTTGTCAGATTTGCCAAAATACAGGATTATAAACTGAATATTAAAGAAGACAAACCGCAAAAATGGTTTGAATATGTAAAAGGGCTCGAAACTTGCGTTGAAGGCGGCGAAAGATGCGAAAAATGCTTTTATTTAAGGCTGGAAGAAACCGCAAAATATGCCAAAGACTTTGGCTTTGACGGCTTCTGCACTGTTATGTCGATAAGTCCGCATAAGAATGCGGAAATGCTCAACAAAACAGGAAAATCTTTAGCCGAAAAATACGGTATAAAATTTCTCGAAGCGGATTTTAAAAAGGACGGGGGATTTAAAAAATCCATCCAAATGTCAAAAGAATTTAATTTTTACAGACAAAATTACTGCGGATGCAAGTTCAGTATCAGGGAGAAACAGAGTTCTCAAAACTGATATCGGTAGTAAATATACCGTCAGGCAAAGCATAAACGATATTCCCCTTGATACAGTCCGCAGACTGCGCATCGCGCACCGACAAGGTTTTAGCCTTTGCAACGTGACGACTTTAGCAAAATCGTATTTCTTTACCCTGCAACAAGTGTATATAACACACGTTACACAAATTCTGGTTAAAAAAACACGCTAAACATACGCTAAACCTATGGAAAACATAGGGTTTTGAGCA
>CAZXPD010000070.1:0-9664 GCA_964643065.1 uncultured Gammaproteobacteria bacterium
AGCATGCTCCCTTGTTCAGGAATAGTTCTGCCCATATGAATATTGTATTTTCTTGCTGATACAGCTTTCAACTTTTGAACAATGCTATCCCTTTCTGCTTCTTCACAAACCAAAACGCAATGAACATGGTCTTGGCAAATGTTATAAGCCAAAATCCGCAAATTATCTTCTTTTACGATTTGAGCAATAAATTGAGTTACTAAAATTTCATCCTGTTCATTAAACATTACAGGTTCACCGGTTTTTACTTTGTATTCTTTCATTCTTTCGGAATATCTTGAATTATGAGTAGCCCAAGTTACATGAAACGCTTGCAGTTCTTTTTCTTTGAAAATATCGGGGAATTCCTTCTTCCAATTGAAAGCCTTTGTTCCTGCAACCTTCGGGTCATCAATAAGCGAATTTCCGCACTTAATGTTTTTGTCGAGATTTTGCAGAGGTTCGGTTTTCTTGGCGGTTTTGAGCCACAGGGCAAGTTTTGTTATCTCAACTGATTCTTCGTTGAGGTCAACGCCGTAAAGGTTATTTAAAAGGATACTTTTATCGACTTCAGCAGGGTTAAAATCATAAATTCCCAACTGTTTTTTATCTTTAATTTGTTCCTCGAAGCGAATTTTATGCTGTTCTTTCAGAAAACTATGAGCCTGATTAAGAAACGCTCCGCTTCCGCAGGCGGGATCAAGTATTTTAATGGTTTCGAGTTTATCGGGGTTCTCTTCAAGATACTTGCCGACTGTTTGCTCAACAATGTAGCGGGTTATGTATTCGGGAGTATAATATATACCGTCCTTTTTGCGTTTTGATTTTGTCTTATCCGTTGGAATGCCTTCAATTTCGTTTTTAAACTGCTCCAAATCGTTAAGTGACTGCTCGAATATATGCCCCAGTACATTTACGTTTAAATCGCTGTCAAAATCATATTTCGATGAAAGATATTCAATCCTTGACCAAATAGGGTCTTTTATGACAAGGTTGTCAAGAATTTCGTCATAAGTAAACAATCCGCCGTTATAAGCATTTATAGGCGGGTCAATATCATATCTGCCCTCGTTTATATCCTGAAATAGATTTTTGAATTCCCGCCATACTCTTTGCTCACTTCTTTCTCTGGATTTTATTCCCAGCTCATAGACTGTTTTTATAATATTTGTAGGCAGCAGACTGCCCGTATCTTCGCAGAACATTATAAAAATCAGCCTGTCTATAAGCTTTTGAGTTTTTTCAAGGAGTATCTTTTTGTCTATATCGGAATTGTTCTGAAAAATATGCTCAAATATTTCATTTCTGATTTGTTTCAATTCCTTATAAAATGCTTTGCTTATTTCTTCTTCATTTTTGGAGGTATCTAAAACCAGCTTGTCAAGCAAGGAATTTCTGTTTTTATCGAGCAGATTTTCTTTGCACAACAGGAAATAAAACCTTTTAAATTCTTTATCATCATCAAGCTCAAGTATATCGAATTTTTCGTAATAGCCTTGTCCTCGACTCTTATGATATAGCCTGATTTCCCTGAAATTTGAAACAATAACCCAGTCACAATTATCGTATTTTGTAACATACCCAAAAGCCTGCTCAACCGGTGTATATTTTTCTTTTCTGTTTAATTGTTTTTTATCAAGGTTTGTTTTTGCGTCTTTAAGCTCAATAACAGCCCTGACAATGTTTTTTGGTTTATCTTTACTGAAAAAACCTAACACTCCGTCAGGTTCTGTTGAATCAACATCTGTTGAAGGGTGTTGGATAATTTCCCAGTTGTCAAGTCCGTCAGCTTGTGTTGAATAACTCAAGATGCTGTTGAAAAATCTTTCAAGAAACAGACCTTGTACAGTTTTTTCTTTGGTTTTTTCAAGATCGCTGTTTCTTAAGGATTTTTGCCATGCTTTAATTATGCCCTTAATTTTTTCCAATTCAGTGTCTTGAGGGAAATTGAATTTTTCTGTATCTCTTTGAAGCAGTCTTTTATTAAAAAGCATACAAAACCTTAACGAATATAGTTCATTGGATTAGTGGGTTTTCCGTCAATTCTGACTTCAAAATGAAGATGGGGACCTGTGCTGTAACCGGTGGAACCCTCATAACCTATGACCTGACCTTTTTTAACATTGCCGCCGCTTACGGCTATTCTTGAAAGGTGGGCATAGAGAGTTGAAGTTGCCTTTCCCTGGTATTCTCCGTGATTAACAATCACGACTTTTCCGTAACCGCCGTACCAACCGGAAAAAATAACTTTTCCGGAGTTTGATGCTTTTACCGGCGTACCGTAAGAAGCTGCAATATCCACGCCGCTGTGAAAGCTTCTGCTCCCGAATATCGGGTGACGTCTCCATCCAAATCCCGATGTTATCGAACCAATAATCGGTCTTAAGAAAGCAGCAGTTGTTTTGACATTTTCGACGGATTTTTTTATTTTATTTTCAAGCCATGCTGACTGCTGGGCAAGCTCTTTTTCCGCAGCTTCGAAAGTCGCTCTGTCCGTTCTGAGTCTATTTATAAGATATTGACTCAAATTTATCTGCGATGAAATTTCCCTTTTCTTTTCGTTCATTACCCCGATTGTATTAACGATATTATTTTTCTCATATTCTGCCGCTTGTTTTGACTTGACAAGTTTTCTGGTTTTGTTTCTCAAATCGTTCAAAAGCACTTTATCGTGCACTGCCAGTCTTTTTTGATAATATACTCTGTCAAGGAAAGAATTAATGTCATTTGAAGCAAATATCAAATGAAGCATGCTTATTCTTTCGCCCTTATAAACCTGTTTTAATCTTTCTCCTGCCGCATTTGCGGCTTTTTCCTGTTCGGAAGAGAGAACTGTTATGTTTTTGTTCAGCTTGTGCAGATTATCTTTGGCAACGTCAAGTTTGCCCTTATATTGGTTGATTTCGCTCTTCGTAACTTCAAGTTTTTTCTGGCTGTTCCATAATTTGTCTATCTCAACTTTTTCTTTTCTTTTTAGCTCAAAAATCTTTTCGCGAGTATGTTTTCTTTTTGTTTCAATGGTGTTTTTGTTAAGGTCAAAATTAAAAGTCCACGAAAAAGCCCCTTCATTAATTGACAAAAAGCAAATGCAGGTCATTAACAACGATATAAATATTTTTCTGCGGTTATTAAGCAATTATTCGTTTCCTTAGTTTTATAATGAGCTTACAAAGTGTTAATTTCAGTCCGAATAGGGGTTTTTATTTTATAAAAAGAGGAATCAAAGCCGCGCTTACTGTCCAGAAAATAAATGTTAAGGTTATCACAAGAATAATAGCTTTCTGATTTTTCCTGAAAAATTCCATTAAAATATCCTCTCAAAAAGTTAACTCAACTATTGTAAACAAGTTTTCTTTTAATACTATATAATAAATTATCTTATAACTTCAAAATATTGACTTAAAACAGCTAAAAATTTACAAACTTTACGGAGAAATTTTGATGAAAATATATAAAATAAAGTGCTTCTTCGTTTTTTTCATTATGCTTTTTCTTTATTTAACAAACTCTTTCAGCGCATTTAGCCAGACAAATGCGCAGCAGCTCGGCATAAGCCTTAATGTTTTAAAAGAAAACATTAATAAATTCGAATCTGATCTCAGGCAATATCCGGGAGATATAAAACTGCGCTCTGATTTAGCCGATGCTTATCTGGTGAGGGGCAATATTTACTTTAGCGAAGCAAATTATGAACAGGCGGCAAACAACTACCGTAAAGGGATTTTTTATATTCTTTACGATGAAAATCTTCCCAAAACCCAGATTTCTCCTGAAATTCTTAACGAACTCACGGAAAATCTCAACAGAATTTTGACAACCCAAAAAAATAATTCGTATGATTCAAGACTTAAAATCGCAAAACAATTAAGAGGCGAAGGCAATTTTCTTGAAGCAGCGGTTGAATTTAACGCGTCTCTTCCCGATAAAAAGAACAATGTCGAAGTCCTGACTGCTCTCGGCGATATTATGAGAGTTATTCAAAAGGATATGAAAGCAGTTGAATATTATGAAAAGGCTCTGGCAATAAATCCCGCCGAAGCAATACTGCATTTAAAAATAGCAAGAGCCCTTTCCAGGTTGGGAAATATCAATGATGCGGTCAGAGAATATAATCTCGCGCTTAATTTCGATGAAAAAGACACCGATATTGTTTCGGAACTGGAAAACCTCTGGAGGACAAAAATAAAAGAAAATCCGCAAGATGCCGATGCACATATGAATTTGGGAGTTATTCTGCAAAAGAAGGGGGACTTTAAAGGAGCGGGAGAAGAATATAATATTGCTCAAAACATAGACCCTTCAAACGTTACCCTTAGACTGAATCTCGGCACTCTACTACAGGCGCAGGGGGATTTGCCCTCGGCAATAAGGGCTTATGACACAATCCTCGAAGTCGAGCCGACAAACGTTCCGGCACATTATTACCGTGCAAAGGCTCTTAAGCAAATCGGAAACATGCAAGGCGCGATTGACGAGTTTTCGATTGTGCTTAAAATCGAGCCCGGCAATGTTCAGGCAAGAAAAGACCTTTATGACACGCTTAAACAGTCTGTCAGCCCGCAGGAAAGGCTCAGTGTTTTTGAGAACTTCGCAAAAAACAACCTCGATGATGCAGTTGCTCAATATAATTACGCTTGGGAGCTCCACAGCGCCAAACGCTATCCTGAAGCAGTTCTGTTCTACCAAAAAGCGATTGCTCTAAATCCGAATATACCTGATGTTTATATAAACCTTGCCTCACTTTATAAGGAAACCAAACAAAATTACGAGGCTAAAGCCACTCTTGAAAACGCTCTCGCCGTAATACCCGAAAGCAAAAAAATCAAAGAAGAACTGGAAAATCTGACCGAAAGCGAGAAAATTCTTTTATATAAAAACGCTGTTGAAGCACATAAAAAAGGAAATTATACGGCGGCAGTTAAAGACTATCTCGAATTAATCTCAAAAGGGGAAGTTTCAGACGACCTTCAGGTTGATTTGGGACTTGCATATCAGGGCTTAAACAAAAAAGACAAGGCAATTCAGGCTTATAAAATGGCTCTCGGCATAAATCCCAACAACAGCGAAGCTAAAAAACTTCTTAACGAAATTCAGTCTGTAAATAATATTGATGCTTACATAAAGAAAGGTCTTAAAGAATACGATTCTAAACGTTATCAAAATGCAATAAACCAGTTTAGCCTTGCCGTCAAATCAGACCCCTCTAACTGCGATGCATATTATTACAGAGGATTGGCTTATGACGCTGCAAAAAGTTATTACAGCGCAATAAAGGATTATAAAAAGGTTACGGAGCTTTGCGGCACATACGGCATAGCTTATTACTCTCTCGGAGTTGATTACGATACTCTCAAAAACTTTCAACAGGCAGCTTTTTATTATAAAAAATTCCTGAAACTTTCAGGTAACAAAAATGATGAGTTTACGGCTTACGCAAAGAAAAGAGTGAAAGAAATAAAGTAATAGTCTGATTGCTTTCAACCCTCATCCCGTGCCCCGACACGGCATCGCAAGGTCGTTGCTCTTATATCTTCCCTCTTATGTCTTCCTGAAGCATCCTGCTATGCAAAATAACTATAATAGCTGATGTTCAGGATCTGACCAACGCAAAACATTCTCATAAAGCCATATCCAGTCATTGCGAGCGACCAAAGGGAGCGCGGCAATCCAAAAATACCCTTTATCGTCATTCTGAGGCACAGCCGAAGAATCTCAAGATCAATAGAAAGTAGGTTGTGGTAAAATCTCATTTTACCCAACAAAAAATATATCTATAATCCTCTTTACAAGCGCATTCATGTCATTGCGAAAACGGCGGAGCCGTTTGTGGCAATCTGACCAACACCAAACCACATCCTAATGTGTCATTCTCAGCCACGCAGTGGCGTGAGAATCTGTCTTACTCAACGCAGAACCGTCATGCTGAATTCATTTCAGCATCGCAAGGTCTTTGTACAATAACAACAAACCCTTTTCAGCGGTACTCTTTTCTTTTATTTCGGTGTCTAAAGCCACCGCCCTACATTTCTTTTTCACAAAAAGAAACGTAGGCAAAGAAAAACTTTGCCTCGGAGTCTTCACATCCTACATTTCAACCCTGCTTCTAATCCTTCTTTTCTCAATTCGTTTCGCTAACTTGCCCTGCGGGCTTCGAACAGAGCTATTCAATCCAACGCAGGGTGAAATGTTACGGGTGTTGCGCTACTCGGCACGAAGGGATGACTTATTGTGTCTGTTCTTCGCCTAATGCTTTTCGACCTGTTTCACAGGTATTTGGTGGGTTGAAACCCAATCTACGGGCTATTATGATTTTTGGGTAAAACACAATTTTACCCAAAAATCTACTTCTACCCCATCATTAACCTAATTCAACCCTTTGAAATCTTCGATTTTTCATATTATCTCTTGGAATCCCAGCTCAAAAATTTTACTTTTAGAAAATCTATTGTTTTTTGTAATTTATTAAATAATTCTAGCTCAAAGGCAGGATCGGGAAACTTTTCCACTTTGATCCTATCACGTATCATAAAAATTTCTGTTATACTTTCTTTGTCTTTTTCATTAATAAGTTTAGCTTGTTCTAAATCTGATAAAAGGAAATATATCTGCTTTAGCGGATCACTTTCAATAATACTAAGTTTATCAACAATCATCCTAAGAATATTTTCGAGTTCTTCACAATATATAATAAATTTTTTATGCAAGTCTGTATTCATTTTATCTCTATTTGCAAAAGTTCATGTTAGTTGAATTTAGTAGATTACTCTATAATACAGAATATATAAAATAAATAATAGAAATTATTAATGGGATTTGACAAAAATATTATTGATGATTGTATGGTTAAGTCAGCAAGACACTGCTGTGTTTGCCACAGATACAGGGGCGTTAAATTAGAAGTTCATCACATTATTCCCAAAAAACAAAATGGTACAGATACAGAAGAGAATGCTATTCCTTTGTGCTTTGATTGCCATGCTGATGCAGGCCATTACCACGCAGAGCATCCTAAAGGTAAAAAATTATCGCCAGAAGAATTAAAAAAACACAAGAATAATTGGTACAAACAAGTTTCAGAAGGTAAAATCCCTCAAAGAAAAGATTTGCAGTCATGTTGGTTTGTTAGACACTTAGTTTGCAAAAATTGGAATGCAATATGTGAAATAACAAATGGGGATTTTCAATATATACCTATTTCTTCACCTTTAATTTTAAAAAACGATGTTTTTTCATACTTAGAAAAAATCATTAAAAATTATCAAAATTCATTACGTTCATTGACATATAACAGATCATACTTTTCAACAAAAGAAGAAATTCTCAATAAATATTCAGAGGCGATTGATATAGATTCAAAAAATAAAGAATTTCAATCCTATAAAATAATAAGACCAATATATACTGAAGATATTGAAGATTCAAATGATTTCCTTTCAAAAAAAATATTAGAATCTGGTATTTTACCTAATCAGATAGGAGAAGTATTCTACTATGAGGAAAAATGTGGGAGCTGTGGCAATATTCAAGAAATGGTGAGATTCAGAAATATTAATTTATTGCTTTTAGCAGTTGAGAATATCTCAGATGATATACTTCAATTAGAGTCATTTAAAGGACCTTTTAATCAATCAAAAGATTTTATCCCCGTTAAATATTCTGAAGCTATTAGTTATACAGCAGAAGACAGTAGATTTCCCAGTATGCTTATAAAACCAAAACAAACTGTTTTAATTCCTCAAGCTATATTACTTGAACCTTTAGAGGGTTACAATCCTGAATCTATTAGAGAAGAAGTTGTCAAAATAGAACATTATGGAGGGATTCATTTTTCTCATGTTGTCGAGAAAAATAACTGGCAAGATAAAGTTGAAATTATAGGACCCTATAATATAGTTAATGAAATTTTTTTCCTTGATACACAAAAGGAAGGAAAAAATTTGCCAATTCATCAATTTGATTTTTCAAACTTATACTTAATACAAAAATATTGGTATTGTGGCTCTTGCCCCCATATATTTGTCAAAAATATTTATAACAACAAATGGAATTACCTTACAGATACATTAACAGGTTCTGCCAAAGATGAAATTTATATTCATGAAATTAATGATGAGGTTGATCAAATTAGAATATGGGAGATTGAAGATGAAGTAAGCTATTTTAAGAACATTGATATATTTGAAGGTAATAATAATTTGATTAAGTCCCTCTCAAATCTAAAATTAAATAAAGAAGAATATATTTATATCGAGCTTAAAGACAAGGTGAATTTCCCTATAAAGTTAAAAATATCAGGATATTATACTCCATTAACTAAAACTTCTACTGAGATTGAAGCTATACAGTATAGAAATATTCTTATTAAAAAAGCTCTAAAAAGATTAAATAATCCACAGATTGAGGCATTTATTTAGAAAGTCCGTAGGGTGTGCATCGCGCACCGACAATGATTTCAGCATTTACAACAAGGCAATTTTGGCAACCCCTCAAAAAAACAAGTGTATATAACACACGTTACAGTATTTTTGCCCGAAAACATGTGCTAAACATACGCTAAACCTATGGAAAACATAGGGTTTTGAGCATACTTTTTTGACCTTTTTTTGCAATTTTGCATCCTGTTTGCAGCCTTTTTCGACCAAAATGCACCCAAATTTAGGATGCACTGCACCCATGCAAAAGGTAATATTTACCCTTAAACTGTACCCATTTTGCAGCCTTTTATCGTCAAGTGGTCATCATGAACACTTTTGGGACTCATAAGGGGCATCCGCCCCTTATCTTTATCAGGGCGGCGGGCGGGCATATAAACAAAACCTTTCCTATACCTGTGAAACAGGTCGAAAAGCATTGAACGATAAACAGACTCATTAAGCCAGCCCCCGTGCCGAGTTGTGGAACATCCGAGGCTAGGAATGAGTACCAAAATGAAAATTCATCATTTCCATTTAAGGTACTCCCGCTTCGCAGGGTTTTCTTTCCGCCATTTCTTTTGCCGTCAAAAGAAATGGCGTCGGGTAAAGGGTGAAACGCCTTTTATAAAAGAACAAGTACATTTAAAAAGGCTCTATTGATTTTATAAATAACCGGACAGATCACCGCGTAGGACTTTTACTATCCTCGTGACCACAGCTCGCTGTCAATAAATACTTACCTAATTAAATACACGGGCGAGCCAGGCGGCAAAGCCGCCTACCCCAGTGCCGACTGAGAAAAACCCCTACATCAAACGTTGTAAAGAGCCCTCGTTAGGCTGAGTAGCGGAGCACCCGTAATTTTTCGCCTTGCGCCCGAATACGCTAGCTCTGTCCGAGCCGAAGGCGAGTTAGCGAAACAAATTCAGAACAGCAATGGACGCAAGCAAGGCAGAAAAATAGGATGCGCAGACTCCGAAGCCTGTTTTTTTCTTCCCCCCGCTTCTTTATTTTCAAAAAAAGAAGCGGGGTCGCAGGAAAGCGAAGCGCTGCGAAACATATAAAAACCCCAAAAGTACCTTTAAAAAGACTTTATGAGAATTTAAAAATCGTTCAGAGCACTGCGTAGGACTTTTACTATCCTCGTGACCACAGCTCGCTGTCAATAAATACTTACCTTTCGGGACACATAAGGGGGCTGTCGCCCCCTTATGAGTCCTATGGGCGGGAGGGTGGGAAAATAAAACTGTGGCCAATCGGCTACAATTAGG
>CAZXPD010000071.1:0-9183 GCA_964643065.1 uncultured Gammaproteobacteria bacterium
GATCCATAAAAAACGGCGATAAAATAAGGTTTATGGCTAATAAAAAAGATTTTGAAATAACCGAAATAGGATATATGAAACCTTTCAGGACTCCGATAAAAGCTTTACATACAGGAGAAGTTGGTTATCTGGCGGCATCGATTAAGGAAGTCTCACAGTTTGTGGGTGATACAATTACATCTGCCGAGAATCCCGCTAAAGAAGCTCTGCCTGGTTATAAAAAAGCTCTTCCTATGGTATTTTGCGGTATGTATCCCGTCGATAACGATAAGTACCACGATTTAAAAGAAGCTCTGGAAAAACTTAAACTTAACGATTCAAGCATTACTTTTGAACCTGAAACATCTTCGGCTCTTGGTTTTGGTTTCAGGTGCGGATTCCTCGGTCTGCTTCATATGGAAATTGCTCAGGAAAGACTGGAAAGAGAATACGATATAGATTTGGTCACTACTTCTCCGAGCGTTGTTTACAGGATAACCAAGACAGGCGGGGAAATTATTAGTATCGACAATCCTGCTAATTTGCCTCCGCCGACGCATATAGACAAAATTGAAGAACCTTACGTAAAAGTAAATATAATATGCCCTAACGATTATGTAGGTTCGTTAATGGAACTCGCTCAAAGCAAAAGAGGAATATTTCATAATATGCATTATATAGACTCGACCAGAGTCACTTTGGAATACGAAATTCCTCTTAGTGAAATGATTACGGATTTTTACGACCAGCTTAAGTCCCGTTCGAAAGGCTACGCAAGCATGGATTATGATTTCAGCGGATACAAAGAATCCGATCTTGTAAAACTCGATATTATGCTGGCAGGAGAAATTGTTGACGCTTTGAGCGTTATTGTTCACAAAGACAATTCTTTTTATGTGGGACAAAAACTGGCAATAAAGCTGAAAGACCTCATACCCAAACAAATGTTTGAAGTTCCCATACAGGCATCAATCGGTGGAAGAATAATTGCCAGAACAAACGTAAAAGCCATGCGAAAAAATGTTCTTGATAAATGTTACGGCGGTGATATTACAAGAAAAAGAAAACTTCTCGAAAAACAAAAAGCAGGTAAAAAAAGAATGAAAGCCATCGGCAAAGTTGAAGTTCCTCAGGAAGCGTTTATGGCACTTTTGAGCCTGGACGGCTGACTTGTAGTTAATGGTATAATTTTATAGATAAATTTATTAGGGGTTAGAAAAATGAAAATGCTAAAAAATAAAAGTTCATTGTTTGCACTGATGTTTATAGTAATCGCGCTTGCATGTATAGGTTTTGCAGGAGTAAAAGCGATTCCTCCCAAACTCAATCTTATGCCTTCGGATTATGATACCGGAATAACCTGGGCTCAAGCAGTCAAATTGAAAAAACCGATTATTGTAAATTTTTATATTAATTACTGTCATTATTGCCAAAAATTTGCTCCTGTTCTCGAAAGATTGAGAAAAGAATACCAGACAAAATTTACCTTCGTGACCGTCAACTGCGAAGATCCTAAAAACTATAGGCTCACGGGTGAATACGGCATAAGCAGTTATCCTGCTTTATATCTTGTAAATCCCAAAAATGACAACAGAAACTATATAAATCCAAGTTTTTACAGTGATACCGCAGCACTGAGGAAAGAATTCGACAGGTTTTACAGAAATAATAAGTAGCGGTATTAACGGAGAAATGAATTGTTATCAGTTTTTTCAAAAGATAAGAAGAATACGGAAATGAAAGATTTAATTAAAACTGCTGATGATGTTTTGCTTTCTGAAGCTAATGCTATATTAAAACTCAGAGAAAGACTGGGAGAAAATTTTTTAACAGCTATAGAAATATTGTCCAACTGCAAAGGCAGGGTTATTATTACCGGAATGGGCAAATCAGGACTTATCGGTAAAAAAATCTCTGCAACTCTATCAAGTACAGGTACACCTTCGTTTTCTCTGCATCCTGCCGAAAGCGTTCACGGTGATTCGGGAGTTATAACAAAAGATGACGTGGTAATTGCCATTTCCAACAGCGGTGAAACTGAGGAAATACTTCAGATTTTGCCTATTATAAAAAGGCTCGGAATTAAAATGATTTCAATGACAGGCAAGCCTACTTCAACTCTGGCGCAAAAAAGCGATGTCTCTCTCGATGTATCCGTGGACAAAGAAGCAGGTAAACTTGGACTTGCTCCTACTTCAAGCACCACAGCAACGCTTGCTATGGGAGATGCAATAGCAATAACACTTTTAGAGAAAAAAGGCTTTACTGCCGAAGACTTTTTCATGTTCCATCCCTCCGGGAAGCTCGGCAAAGGACTGCTGTACAAAGTTGATGACCTTATGGTTACAGGCGATAAACTGCCCATAATAAGTTCTGATGCTGATTTCAAAAATGCAATAAATACCGTATCCGAAGGCAGATTGGGTATGGCAGTTATTACCGATAAAGCAGGTAAGACAACCGGCGTTTTGACTGACGGCGATGTAAGAAGAGCTGTTATGAAATATTCAGACCTCTCTAACCTAAAAGTAGAGCAGGTTATGACTCAAAACCCGAAAATAATTTCTAAGGATTTGTATGCGGCTTCAGCTTTGAAAGTTATGGAGGATAATTCAATAACAGCTCTGGTCATTAACGATGAAAAAGGCTCTCCCAAAGGAGTTATTCATATTCATCATTTATTAAAGGCAGGCGTGGCTTAATATGGAAGATTTAAAACAAAGAGCATCCAAAATCAGAATGGTTGTTTTTGATGTTGACGGCGTTTTGACCAACGGAGAAATAATTTATTCCGACAGCGGCGAAGAGCTGAAAATTTTCAACGTCAAAGACGGGCAGGGAATGAATATGCTCAGAACCGAAAATTATATCACGGCAATAATTACGGCAAGAAGCTCTCAGGTTGTTGAAAAAAGAGCCGCGGACCTTAACATTTCCAATGTATTTCAGGGGATTAAAAATAAACTTCGTGTTCTTGAAGATTTGCTGAGAATTTACAAACTTGATTATTCTCAGGTTGCCTATGTAGGAGACGATATACCCGATATTCAGGCTATGGAAAAAGTAGGGCTTGCGTGCTGTCCTTCCGATGCGGTTGAAAAAGTCAGAAAAATCTGCCATTTTATTTCTTCAAAACCGGGTGGCAAAGGCGCAGTAAGAGAAATTTCCGATTTTATACTTGAAAATAAAAATGCAGAAATAAATGCCGACTTGCCAAAAGTAAAAGTCGTTTAGATTTCAACTCGCAGTTTCAGGAGAAAAAGTTTTGCAGGTATTAATTTTAGCCGGAGGAGAAGGAACAAGACTTAAATCTGTAGTTAAAGATATTCCTAAGCCTCTGGCTGACATAGACGGAAAACCTTTTGTCGAATATATCTTTGATTATTTAATCCGATATGGGGTTAAAAGCATCATTCTGTCAGTGGGTTATAAGCATCAAGCTATTATTGACAAATTCGGCAATCGCTGTAAGGATTTAGAAATTGAATACTGTATCGAAGACGAGCCGCTTGGAACAGGCGGGGCTTTGATTAAGGCTTTGCCGCTTATTAAAGAAGATAATCTGCTCGTTATTAACGGAGATACTTTTTTTGACGTTGATTTGAGAGAACTTGAAAAATTCCACCTCGATAAAAAAGCTGATTTAACCCTTTCCTTAAAACAAATGCATAATTTTGACCGCTACGGCAGGGTTTTTGTTGACGAAAACTTTAAAATCACAGGCTTTGAGGAAAAAACATTTTGTTCGTCAGGGCTGATAAACGGCGGAGTTTCATTAATCAGGGTTGACACATTGGGTAAAATTAATTTAGGAGAAAAATTTTCATTTGAAAAAGATTTTCTCGAAAATCATTATAACGATTTTAATTTCTACGGATTGCCTCAAGATGAGTATTTTATTGATATAGGGATACCTCAGGATTATGAAAGAGCCGAAAATGAACTTAAAAGATTTAAAACTTAAAGAATTAAAAATTGATAAAACTTGGACACTTTTTCTCGACAGAGACGGTGTTATAAACAAAAAACTTGAAGAGGATTATGTGAAGGACTGGGATGAGTTTGAATTCCTCCCGAAAGTGCTTGAAACTCTGCCTAAGCTCGCTGAAAAATTCGGCAGAATAATTATAATCACAAACCAGCGTGGGATTTCACGGTCTCTGATGACTGAAAAAGACCTGCACAAAATTCATGCCAAGATGCTCGATGAAATAAACAAAGCAGGCGGCAGAATAGATAAAATATACTACTGCCCTCACAACAGAGATGACGGCTGTGACTGCCGAAAACCCAAAATCGGTATGGCACTGCAGGCTAGGAAAGATTTTCCCGAAATTGACTTTAAAAAATCAATAATGGCAGGAGATTCGCAGTCCGATATGGACTTGGGCAAAGAAGCCGGCATGGTTAATGTACTTATTAATACATCAAATCTTGATAATAAAGGGTATATTGAAGTTAAAAGTCTTGAAGAGTTTGCAAAAAGTATTTAACATTTGCTTTTGAAAATGCAGAAAAATTCGATTTTTCCAAAAAAACAGAATTTTTTCGCACCCTACTTTAAGATTTAACAAGTTCAAGAAAAACTTTGCTTGTTTGATTGAGAGTATAGTTATTTTCAAACAATTCTCTACTGTTTTTGCCGTAATATTCAAGTTTTTCTCTCGAATTTTTAAATAAAAGGATTTTTTCGGATAAATCCGAATAATCGCCAATTTCAACAGTGTATCCGCAGAGATTGTTTTCAAGAAGCTCTGTTATAAAGCAGTTTTTGCTTCCCACGAAGATTGCGGGCTTTCCGCTGGCAAGAATTCCGTAGAGTTTGCTGGGCGCGGCAAGGTTCTCGTAGTTTTGCCTGAGGCTTATCAGATGCACATCAGCCATGCCTAGTGAAAATGCAAGGTTTTCCCTGTCCTGATGCGGTAAAAACATTATATTTTTGAGACTATATTTTTTTACCAAATTTTCAACTTCCGGTTTTTTCCCTCCACCGCCTATAAAAACAAAGGCTATGTCATCAAATTTTTCGAGTTTTTGAGCCGCTTTGATTATTGTTTCGAATTCGTGAATTCTGCCCATGTTTCCGGAATATTCAACTATAAATTTATCTTGGAGATTAAATTTTTGGGGGTAATGGTTCTCTTCCTTGGGTATTACGTTTATCAAATCCTCATTAGCCCAGTTTGGCACAAGCAAAACTTTTTCCGAATCAAGGTTTTTGTATTGCTCAAGCAGTTTTATCCGCATAGATTGAGATGGAACAACTATTTTTTCGGCATGTTTCATGCTGATTTGGTTTAAATATGTCCACAGAGTGTAAATCCAGCCGTCTTTTTTTATGTACCCAAGTCCTGCGGCTATTTCCGGGTAAACATCGTGCATAAGGTAAATATATTTTTGCCCTTTGTATATTTTTGCAATTGTTCCAATCAGGGGCAATAGAGGCGGGTCTGTGGGTATAAGCAGTACATCAACTTTTCTATCGAGAAGGACTCTTAGCATTACACAGATGAAAAAAATCCAACCGTCAATGATTTTGCATATTATACTGCAGTTGTTTATTGCTAAAAGTCTCATTCTGTTAATTTTGAAGTTCTCATAATTTGGATTTCTTTTTTGTTTTTCAAAAGGTCTTTTGCCGGTAATGACTGATAATCTTATATTCTTGTCTTCGGAAAGCTTTTCCGCCAAATCAAACATAAGCTGTCCGGTTCCTGTAACATCAGGACAGAAGCTTTGAGACAATATTTTAACTGTTGTCGTTTTGTTTTTCGAAGTCAATAATACTTACCTTAAAGTCTTACGGTTTCTGATTCTTTGGCTATATTTTCCCTGTACCATTCAAAAGTCTGAGCGATTCCCTTTTCCAGCGTTGTTATGTGATACCAACCGAGCGAACTCAGTTTTGAAACGTCCAAAAGCTTTCTTGGGGTGCCGTCGGGTTTGGTTGCGTCAAATACTATTTCCCCCTGATAGCCCGTAATATCTTTTATTTTTTCTGCGAGTTCCTTTATTGAAATATCCTCTCCCGTGCCGATGTTGATAATTTCCGAGCTGTTATAGACATTCATCAGGTATAGGCAAGCGTCCGCCAAATCATCAACAAAAAGAAACTCTCTCTTGGGAGTGCCCGTTCCCCAGATGACAACTTCAGACTTATTTTGTTCTTTTGCTTCGTGGAACTTTCTTATCAATGCAGGCAGAACATGGCTGTTGTTGAGCTCAAAATTGTCGTTGATACCGTAGAGATTGGTCGGCATTACCGAAATGAAATTCGTGCAGTACTGCCGATTGTAGGCCTGGCACATTTTGATACCGGCAATTTTAGCAACGGCGTAAGCGTCATTTGTCGGTTCAAGGTGGCCGGAAAGCAGATACTCCTCTTTCATCGGCTGAGGACACATTTTTGGGTAAATACAGGAACTGCCCAAAAACAGCAATTTTTTGACGGAATATCTGTATGATGCGTCAATAATGTTCGTCTGGATTTTGAGGTTTTGGAAAATAAAATCTGCCGGATATGTATCGTTTGCATAAATTCCGCCGACTTTTGCTGCCGCAAGGAAGACATAATCAATATTTTCGTGCTCAAAAAACTCATACACCTGCCTTTCGCAAGTTAAATCCAGTTCCTGTCTTGTTTTTACAACAATATTATTAAACCCTTCTTTTTCAAGCTTTCGTAAAATTGCCGAGCCTACAAGTCCCCTATGTCCGGCAACAAAGATTTTATCTTCTTTATTGAGCATTTGCGGTTATTTCCTTTTTTATTCCGACTTTTTCCAAATCAGCATCGACCATGAGCCTTACAAGTTCTTTAAATTTGACTTTCGGAATCCAGTGCAACTTTTCTCTGGCTTTGCCAGCGTCGCCTATCAACAGGTCGACTTCTGCGGGTCTGAAGTATTTTGGGTCAATTTCAACATATTGATGCCAGTCAAGATTGACATAGTTAAACGCTTCTTCGAGGAAATCCCTGACTGAATAGGTTTCCCCTGTTGCCACGACATAATCATCAGGCGTATCATGCTGAAGCATGAGCCACATTGCTTCAACGTAGTCTTTGGCATATCCCCAGTCTCTTTTTGCGTCCAGGTTTCCAAGATACAGCTTGTTCTGTTTTCCAGCAAGAATATTTGCAAGAGCCTGCGTTATCTTCCTCGTAACAAATGTTTCGCCTCTGCGCGGCGATTCATGGTTGAACAAAATCCCGTTACAGGCAAATATATCGTAAGACTCGCGGTAATTTACCGTAAGCCAGTAAGAATATACCTTAGCGCAGGCGTAGGGGCTTCTCGGATAAAACGGCGTTGTTTCTTTCTGTGGGATTTCCTGAACTTTACCGAACATTTCACTGCTCGATGCCTGATAAAATCTTGTTTTTATTTGAGTTTCCTTTATTGCGTCCAAAAGCCTGAGAGTGCCGAGCCCTGTTATGTCGCCGGTATATTCCGGAATGTCAAAGCTGACTCTGACATGGCTTTGGGCACCAAGATGATAGATTTCGTCGGGATGAATTTTTTCAAGAAGCCTTGAAATATTTGAAGAATCGGACAAATCCCCGTAATGCAAAAAAAGCCTTGTGCCTTCAATGTGAGGGTCGTTGTAAAGGTGGTCAATTCTTTCGGTGTTAAAGGAACTTGATCTTCTTATTATTCCGTGAATTTCATAACCCTTTTCAAGAAGCAATTCCGCTAAATATGACCCGTCCTGTCCCGTTATGCCGGTAATCAACGCTTTTTTAGCCATAATATACCTTCCGCCTTTTATCTGAATTTGTCTCTTAAACTCCTTAATTATATTACAAAACGTCCAGTAAAGATTCTTGAAGTTAATCCATTAAAATTAGCAATTTTTTTTTATTACAAGTTTTTAATCTTATAAGTTATTGATAGTAAAAATGTGATTAAAAATGCAAATTCAATCTGGTCTTAGGGTTCAAAACAGCTTTAAACTGAATTCTTGTGAAAACAATAAACAATTAATCAGCTCAAACGTTAATTTTAAAAGTAATGACACTCTGGAAACTAAAAGTTTTATACACATCAATGATTTAAAAGGTAACTTCAATAATCAAATAAAACTGGTTTTTTCAGATATAGACCAAACTATAAGGGTATGCTCAGAAGAATATAATAATACACCAAAAAGTTCTTTAATTGCCCTTCAAAAACTCAAAACAGCAAATATTCCTTTAGTCTATTCAACCGGACGTGATTACACCGACACAAAAAACATTGTTAAAGAATTTGGCGATAAAAGAGCTTATTTTATTCTATTGCAAGGAGCAGAAATAGTCTCTCCAAATGAAGAAATAATTTATTCGGATTCAATATCAAGTCAAAATACATTAAAACTAATTGAAGAATTTAAAAAGGTAAAAAAAGAAAATAATTTAAATTCGGATATTTTTCTGTTTGCTCAAGGAAAGGTCTTTGCTGAAGAAGAAAAAGATAAAAAAAATCCTAAAATACACGATAATACAAACGAAATTGTTTATGTTGAATCTTTTGACGGTTTATTAAATACTCGGAATTTAGGAGCTGCTAAAGTACTTATTCAAGAATTTGACCATGAGAAAAAAGAGCTTATTTATAAATCATTAAAAGAGAAATTTCGTGATTTAAACGTGGTAATATCGGCCTGGTTTTTATGTGAAATTTTTAATAAAACCGTCTCCAAAGGCGAAGCGCTTAAAATCCTTGCAAAACAGTTAGACATCGACCTCAAAAACATTGCCGCATTGGGTGACGCTGATAATGACTATGAAATGCTCAAAACAGTGCAGGAAGCAGGTGGACTTGCAGTTGCAATGGGCAACTCTTCACAAAAAGTCTTGGATGCAATTAAATTCAGAACAGACAAAGTGGATAATGACGGGTTTAAAAATGCAATAGATGCCATTCTACAAAATAACAGCCGACTTGAAAATACAGACAAAAAACATTCTTTTGTTGATTTAGTTAAAAACCTTATTTTAAATTTGTTTAAATAAGCGGTGTAAGTCTTAAAAGGACACCCCGCCTATAAAAGCAGGGTGTCCTTTTTATATTTATCTTAATTAACTAAAGTCAAGTAAGTTTTCTCTTAAGTAGTATGCCGGATCATATTTGGCTTTTGTTTGTGCAACCTTATCTGCATCCAATGTCTCACCCATATAGCCGGTAGGAGTTACTCTGTCTGTATTTACACCTAAAGCGCTTG
>CAZXPD010000072.1:0-7554 GCA_964643065.1 uncultured Gammaproteobacteria bacterium
GTACGCTTATTGCACCGAACTTTGCCATAGGAGCAGTGTTGATGATGATGTTCGCCGCTAACGCAAGCAAGTATTTTGACCATGCGGAAATAATTGAACTTCATCACAACTGCAAAAAAGATGCGCCTTCGGGCACGGCAATAAAAACAGCTCAGATGATGAGCGAGTATTGTTCAAACTTCGGAAGCGACAATGTTCCCGAAACAGAAACGATTAAAGGCTCAAGAGGCGGCGTAACACCTGCGAATATTCATATTCACAGTGTCAGACTGCCCGGCTTCGTTGCTCATCAGGAAGTTATTTTTGGCGCACTCGGACAATCTTTGACTATAAGGCACGATTCGCTTGATCGAACAAGCTTTATGCCGGGTGTCGTTCTTGCCCTGAGGCATGTTTTTAATAATAATGAATTTGTTTACGGATTAGAAAATATTTTATAAGGAAAATAATAATGAACCATCCGAATATTGCAGTCCTTGGCGCAACCGGCGTCGTAGGCGGTGAAATTTTAAGCATTCTTGCAGAAAGAGATTTTAAATTTAATTCTATTAAATTCCTTGCAAGCGCAAAAAGTGCGGGCAAAGATATAGACTTTAAAGGCAAAACCTACAAAATTGAAGAAGCAACTCCACAGTCCTTTGAAGGAGTTAACATAGTTCTTTCATCCGCAGGAGCAGCTACAAGCAGGCTCTTGGCTCATGAGGCAATAAAAAGAGGCGCGATTGTCGTTGACAACACAAGCGCATTTCGTATGGAAAAAGACGTCCCGCTTGTTATAGCAGGTGTTAATGACGAAGACCTCAAATGGAACAAGGGGCTTATTTCCAATCCGAACTGCTCAACTTCGCAGTTGATGCTGGTTTTAAAGCCTCTGCATGATTACGCAAAAATAAAAAGGCTTGTAGTCAGTACCTATCAGTCGGTCAGCGGAGCAGGCAAAGCCGCTATCGACGAGCTTGCCTCAAGCACAAGAGCGGCTTTGAACAAAGAAAGATTTGAGAACAAGGCTTTTGTTAAAAATATTGCTTTTAATTTAATTCCTCAGATAGACGTTTTCCTTGATAACGGCTATACAAAGGAAGAAATGAAGCTTGTTAACGAAACCAAGAAAATCCTGCATCTGCCGGAAGAAACTCCTATAAGCGCAACGGCTGTGAGAGTTCCGGTATTTATCTGCCACAGCGAAGCAGTCAGCGTAGAATTCGAAAAACCTCTTTCTCCTGAAAAAGCAAGAGAAATTCTTTCAAATTCATACGGTGTTGTGGTTCAGGATAATCCTTCTCAGCTTGAATACCCGATGCCTATTGAAACAGCAGGCAAAGACCCCGTATATGTGGGCAGAATTAGAAAAGATTTGGCTTTTGACAACGGCTTGTGCTTGTGGGTAGTTGCAGACAACCTCAGAATCGGCGCCGCTCTCAATACCGTCAGAATTGCCGAAAAACTGGTTAAAATGGACTTGGTAAAATATTAATAAGATTAAGGAGAAATATTATGACAGTCAGATTTGATGCAGGCGAAGTTATTACCGCAATGGCGACGCCTTTTAACGAAAAGCTCGAAGTGGATTTTGAAGCCGCAAAAAAGCTTGCAAAATACCTTGCGGATAACGGCTCTGACGGTATTCTCGTTGCCGGAACAACCGGAGAATCCCCGACATTAACTCATGAAGAAGAACTGGAACTTTTTAAAGCTGTTAAAAGCGCAGTCAGCAGTAAAACCAAAATCATACTCGGTGCAGGTTCAAACAGTACGGAAACTGCCGTAAAAGCAAGCAAAGCCGCACAAGCCGCAGGAGTTGACGCAGTTTTATCGGTTGTGCCTTATTACAACAAACCTTCTCAAAGAGGGCTTCTTGAGCATTTCGGCACAATCGCAAAATCAATCGATATTCCCATTATTCTTTATAACATTCCGGGCAGAACAGGCATAAACATGCTTCCGGAAACCATTGCAACACTTGCCAAAACCTATCCGAACATTACCGCGGTCAAACAGAGCAATCCTGATTTAGACCTCGTCAGCGAAATTGTTGCAAAATCACCGGATGATTTCATAGTTTACAGCGGGGACGACAGTTTAACACTGCCTATGCTTTCACTCGGAGCATGGGGAGTTATCAGCGTCGCATCGCACTTAATCGGCAAAGACATCAAAGAAATGATTGTCAAATACAAATCCGGCGATATTCAAGGCGCACAAAAACAGCATTATGAATGTTTCCCGTTATTTAAAGCATTATTTACTTCTCCAAATCCTACGCCTCTAAAAGCGGGGCTTGAAAACTGGGGAATAATTTCCGAAAAAGTCAGATTACCGTTAGTTACGCTCACTACTGAAGAAAAACAAAAACTTTTTGACGTTCTTTCGAATTATCAAAGAGTCGGAGTTTAAGGCTTAATAACTATACAAACAGAGCGGCCTTTGCCTCTCTGTTTTTTGTTTATAGTTTTTTCAATTCTTCCAACAATTGTTTATATGTTCTGTTCCATGTAAATTCTTTTGCTTTTTTATAGGCGTTTTCTTCCCAGAAATTTAATTTATCGGGGTTATTCAGCACATATTCCATCTTTTCTGCAAGTTTGTATTCGGGTTTTTTGCCGAAAGAAACCGTATGCCCCTCTATCCCGTCAAGAATTAATTCTGATGCTCCCGCAGCTGAACTGATAATAACGACTTTTTTGCGTATCATTGCTTCAAGCGCAACAAGCCCGAAGGCTTCATGTACGGAAGGCATGACAAGACAATCTATTGATGAATAAAAGTTTTCCATATTTTTCTGAAAATCTAATAATTCTATATTTTCCTTCAAGCCGTAATAAGCAATTAGAGACAAAAAGCGGAAATTAGTTTTATGATGGGGATAAATTATTTTTGCCCTGAACTTATAACCTCTTTTTTTCAAAAGTTTTAGAGCTTTCAAGAAAATGTAACCGCCCTTTCTTACAATTCCGGTTGCTGAAATGCCGAAAGTAAAAATTTCATTTGAGGTTTTTTCCGGTAAATTTTCCGGCAAAGTTACCCCCGGATGTAAAACAGTGACTTTCTCTTCGGGAATATTATAATTTGTGCAAATATCTTCCTTTACAACTCCGGAAACGGCAAATATTTTTCTGAATTCTTTTTCAAAACAGCTTTTTTCGAAATCAATTCTTTTTTGTTTCAGTTTTCGCTCGAAAAACCGGAATAAAGGTTTTTTGAGCTTAAGAATATGTTCGGTCGAATGGTATTGAATAAAATTGATATCAACGACAGGGGTAAAACCTTCTGAAAACAAATAATCGTATTTATGATTTTTAAGCAATAATTTGACTTCGTTATAAAAATTTTCAACGGTTTTTGGATTTTTATAATCGAGCTGTTCTTTAATAACAAATATATTGTTTATCTTCAGAGAGTCTTTGATTTCGCAACTTTTACAATAAATATCTATTAGGAAATCTTTTTCAGACAAGTTTTTGATGATTTCAGAATAAAATTTCTGCCCGCCGCCTCCGTCGAAATCACTGTCTTTAAAGGAACTCCCTATAAATGCCGCTTTTTTCATTCTCCCAGATTAAACCCGTTATATTTATTTCTTGCTGCCTCTATGCCTTCTTTTAAGAAAAATTCTATTCCTTCAACGCAAATAGGCAAGACTTTATTTAAAATTTCTGTTTCTTCTTTTGCGAACTTTTGCAGAACATAGTCCTCACTTGGGATAAAAGGCGGCTGCGGTCCAATACCGACTTTAAGACGAGGGAATTCTTTAAAGTCTCCCAAACATTCAATGATTGATTTAATACCGTTGTGACCTCCGTCAGAGCCGTCAGGACGAAATCTTATTCTGCCCAAATCAATGCTGATATCATCAAACACAACAAAAAGATTTTCATAGGGTATATCGTACCAGTTTAATATCCTCTCGATTGCTCCGCCTGACAAATTCATAAAAGTCATCGGCTGTATTATTAAAACTTCGGTGTCGCGGATAAATCCTTTACCAATTAAAGAATTGAATTTTTTTGCGAATTTTCCCTCAATTTTATGTTTTTCGGCGAGCATTCCGGTAACTTTGAAACCTACATTATGTCTGGTATTTTCGTATTTCTCGCCGGGATTTCCAAGTCCCGCAACAATTATCAAGTAATTAAACCCCCGATTAAATTTAAAAATGAATTATAAAGATATTTTAAAAATATACTAAAGATTATAGTTCGAGAAATTATTTTATGTTATATTAATCAGCATTGTTTATATAATAATTTTATGACATCATAGCAATTATTATAATAGTTTAAGTAAGGGAGGAACTTGTTCCGATGACTGCTGAAAAACAAAAATCACAGGTTATATCCGTCGATAGCAGTGAAAGACTGGTTAGATTTCTTGAAGAAGCAGGTCTTCACAAAAGAGACTTCGCCGAAATGATTGGCGTAACTTTGTCTTATATTTACAGCCTTATCGATCAAAATATAGCTTTCTCGACAAGAACTACTACTCTGGAAAGAATTGCCGTGGTAATGGGCATAGAACCGGAAGAATTTCCCGAGTACCGACCTTCAGAAGAACCGAAGCTTATAGACGCAGGAGTTGAGTTCTTAAAAGACAGACAGAAAAAACTCGGCCTAACTAACGTCCAAATGTTAAAAAGATTCCCGAGACAAAAGAGAGTTGATATTGTTGATATCTGGAGGGGAGCAAAGCCGCTTCCGCTTGATTGGAACGATCTTTCTGCAGTCGCATCGGTACTTGAAATCAAGCCGCAGGAAATTTATCCTTACTGGCAGGCACGTATGCAGCAATACCTGATGTTCGGCGGAATTGACATTATCAATAACACAGGCATGCTGAATGCAATGTTTGACGGCGCAAAGACTTACCTTAAAGTTCAATAAGCGCAAAAGTTTATTATAGAAGCCTGAAGAATAATCTTCAGGCTTCTATAACGTTTTACGCAATGCATGGCACGAAATGACACATTTCGGATGATTTTCAGAAGAGTAATCTGATTTTTAGATATATATAACTCTTTTCTTAATAAAAATTTTTTCCCTTGTTGAATTCCAAGGAATTTCTTATTATAGTTAACTCTTAAAGAAAAAAAGCAAAGGCGGATTTTTAATTAAAACGCAGAATTCTCACTAATACAGCTAAGCAGGGAAACATGAAAATAAAGGATTCCTATCGGTTTTTTCTTATAATTTCGATTATCGCAGGCATATTTTTAAGACTTTACGGGCTTAATATACAAAGTTTTTGGTATGACGAGCTGGTAACGGCTGCAACTGCTTCATACACAAATTTTATAGATTTTTTAGCTCATTTTTTAACCGGTGATGTTCATCCTCCGTTATATTATGCATTTTTGCATTACTGGATTAAATTATTCGGCAGCTCTGAGACTGCCTTCAGGCTTCCAAGCGCTTTAGCCGGGATATTAACTGTCTTTGTAATGTACTTTTTCTCAAAAAAACTTTTTGACAAATATACCGCGGCAATTGCGGCTATATTAACCTCTCTGTCGGGAACGGCAATTTATTTTTCGCAGGAAGCCAGAAGTTATTCTTTATTAATTCTCTTTTCGGCTATAACTACTTTTCTGTGGCTGAACATGATCAAAAAGTCTGAAAGTGAAAATATAGGAAACAAAGAGCTGATATTATACGGGATTACAGGCTTAATAACAATGTATTTGCATTATTTCGGAACGGCTTTAATTTATTTTCAGCTGATTTATCTTTTTATCGTTTTTATCCTTAATAAACGGGAAATTAAAAAACTGCTTTTCCTCAGCTATATAATTACTCTGCTGTTTTGCTTATGGTTTATCCCGCACATATTATGTTTGAGAAGTTTTAACGGAACGACTTTCGGCATTGTCAAACAAAATTGGAAAGTTCTCTCAGAGCTGGCAGATTTGATTTTCACAAAAAATATTATTTTTCTTGTATTCTTGCCTCTTATTTTGGGATTAAAGAATTATATTAAAAGTTTCAAAACTTGGTCTGAGACTTTCAATTTGAATAATCCGATAACTGCCCTGTTGTACCTGACAATTGCACCCGTTATGATTTTTTGCGCTTTATCGCAATTTATGGCAATTCTCTACCCGAAATATCTTTTGATAATCTTGCCGTCAGTTTATGTGCTTATTTCGGTCTTTATAACATCCAATCCGGTATTTTCAGGTAATAAAGGCGTTTTGTACATTTTTGCCGTTTCCGTATTAGGGTTATATCTTTATATGTTTCCTTTGTTTCACGGAAAAGGAAATTATTATCAACCTCATAAACAGCAGTGGAGAGAAGCAACAGCTTACATTAAAAGTAATATTACTTTAAAAAATGCTGATGAAACCTTAATTTTAAATGACAGATCTGTTTATCTTTGCGGATATTATTTTAATTTTTTCAGAAATGCCGACAGCATTTATAATATGAAGGATAATAGAAGCAAAGACATTGAAGGGCTTATAGCTTCTAAGAAGTATAAAAGAATTTTTGTTCTTTCAAATTTTAAAGATTTACTGAATCATTCAAAAGTCTTTCTTTTGCTGAACCATTACCGCTGTTCAGCAAAAGAATATACGTATTTGTTTTTAAAAGACTGTAAACTGTCCGAATAACAAAATGCCGAGAGACAGAATTTAACTATTTCTTGCTCAATGACCGAATTAATCTTAAATAATCCTGCTGCGATTCATAAACCATATTGGATATGAAATTAATAAAGGGTTCATTGTTTCCTTTGTTCGATGCTTTGAGAGCATCAATATAATCGCTTCTTACTACCGGCGGGATTATTGTAATTTCATATCCTGTTTGTATAAGAGCAAGGTTCATTAACAGCCGTGCAGTTCTTCCGTTACCGTCAATAAAAGGGTGTATGTTTACGAGCTTGATATGTAATAACGCCGCATATTCCACAGGATGATGATTTTGCTTCAATTCAGATATTTCTGATGCGAATTTTTTCATTAATTCCGAAATTGCTGAGGGAGAAGGAAGTTCTACATCTGAGCCTGTTATTATTGCAGGTTTTTTTCTGTATTTGCCCGCGTTTTTTCTGTCTATTCTGTAATAAAAGAGATAGTGAATATCTTTTATGTCTTTTTCGGTTATTATTTCCTGTTTAGATAATTTGTACAAAAGCTCATAAGCTTCTCCCGCTCCAAGAGCCTCGAAATGATCTTTAATAGGCTTTCCGCCGATTGTGATGCCGTCTTCAATAACAACTTTTGTCTCGGATTCAGTAAGAGAATTGCCTTCAAGAGCATTGCTTGTGTATGTAAGACCAATTTTATAATACTCTCTGAGCTGTCTGAGAACATCTTTGCTCAAAGGTCTATATCTGTTTATTTCTTGCTGCAATTCATCAACTAAATGAAGCCTGTTAACGTACATAAAAACTCTCTAAAATTCACTAAAATGATTATACCACGAAGTTATTCGGTGTTTTGTATTTAAGAACTCCGGAGATCTTTATTAAGTCGAAAAAGCCGCAAACTCAACCACAGAAAAATGCCGAGAGACAGAATTGAACTGTCGACACAGGGATTTTCAGTCCCTTGCT
>CAZXPD010000073.1:0-7468 GCA_964643065.1 uncultured Gammaproteobacteria bacterium
TTACATCATGCACCCTTATAAAATCAATGCCGCCTTGCATTAAACAGCTGTTGACAGCAACTGTCGCCGTATCTGTTTCTGAAGGAGTTAATTCAAGAGTTTTTTGGATAAAGTTTTTTCTTGAAACACCTGCCATCAGAGGGTAACCAAGTGACTTAAATTCTGAAATTCTTCTCAAAAGCTCCAGATTATTTTCATATGTTTTCCCGAAGCCTATCCCTATATCGAGAATAATACTTTGGATTCCTTTTTCTTCAGCCTGCCGTGCTTTTTCCGACAAATAACTATATATTTCTTCAACTATGTCACCTTCATAGGAAGGATTTAACTGCATATCAACCGGAGTCCCCTTGCTGTGGCATATGATACAGGGCACCTTCAAGTCAGCTGTAACATTTAACAGGTTTTTATCATAATCAAATCCCGAAACGTCATTAATCATGTCCGCTCCGCTTTTCACTGCTTCAAGAGCGACTTTTGAGCTTCTTGTATCAACGCTTAAAGGAATAGTTTTGTTAGTTTTTCTTATTTCTTTAATAACGGGAATAATCCGCCTGATTTGTTCTTCGGGCTCGACACCCTGCGAAAACGGTCTTGTGGATTCACCTCCGATGTCTATAATATCAGCTCCGTCGGCAATCATTTCCAAAGCGGCATTTACAGCAGATTTAAGTGAGAAATTCTTACCTCCGTCCGAAAAGGAATCCGGAGTTACATTTAAAATACCTGCTATATAAGTTTTTCCGTTCAATGTAAATTCTCTTGAGCCGATTTTTATTGAGCGTATTTTATTTGGTGAAACCGATTCCAATAACTCGCCGCCGAGTAATGACAGTTTGAAAGGTTGGTGTTTTAGGTTGTTTGCTATTTTGATAATCTGCGCTTTTGTCGCACCGAGCAAAGCATCTGTTTTTTCTATTTTGCCGGTAACCGCTTCTCTGTGCAAAGCGGCATCCGCCCCAAAGGATAAAGCGGTTTGTTTTAATATATTTGCCTGAGCGCAAGAGAGTCCGTTAATTTTTAACAGCACGAAATCATACTTTAAAAGGGCTTGTGTAACATAACTCTTATCAAAGCCAATGCTTTTAATAACTTCCTCAACATTTTGCTGTGAAATTTGTTTGATTTTAAAGTTTTCTGACATTTTTATCTTTTAGATCCGGTTGTTTTTACCGTCTTATCATTTGAATTATCTGCCGTTTGTTTCTTTTTGGGATTCAATATTTTTACATTATCCACTTCAATCCAAGGGTCATTAAGAGCATTTGAAAAAACCAGTCCGGTAAACTCAACCTTGTCCCCGCTTTCTATGTCTATAAGAAGCTTTTCTGCTATTTTTCTGGATATAATCAGCTTCATCTCAGATAAAGGAATAACATTTGAACCGCTAATATCAGGACGCCTGATAAGAAAAGAAATATAATCTTCCGAGCTTCTCATCGCCGGCTTGTAGTCAAGCCCCAGAGTCGAAAATTTATCAAAAACCGCATTTAATCTGATTTTTTTGTATAAATATTCCGAAGGACTATTAACTACATCAAGAGGATTTGCAACCTGTATATAAATGTCTTGTTCTGTCTGTGTCTGAGCACAAATCGGATAATAAGAACCCGAAAAAGAAAACGTTAAGACCATAAGGGCTGATAAAAGGAAAACTATATTTTTAAGTTTCAGCAACATTTTTAAAAACCTCTTTTGCATGCTTTTAATGCTTTTTTAAATAATATCATTAAAAATTTGGCAAAAGAATATTTCCGTTATAAATAACGGGAGGCAAAACTCTTGTTCCGCCTCCCGTTTGAATTTGAATAAGAAATTCCTACTCATCTATATTAATTACCCCTACGGGGCAAATCATTGCAGCAAGCCTCGCGTCATCTTCGTTCCCTGTTATGTTTTCTTCCATAACAAACGCATGTTTGTCCAATAAAAACACTTCGCTGTTTAAAGTTTCACAAGCGCCGCAGCCGATACAACCGGAATACATTTCTACTTTCATAGCCCATTCCCCCTAATAGACTAACATGTAAATTATTCCATTTTTTTACAAAAACTTCATTGTCCATGTGTTTAGACAAAAAGCCATAAAGGGACTGTTGACGAATTCAAAAACTTCGTTTTTTGTTTCGTCTTGCGTCCCAATCGGTCAGTGTCAAATAGAAAAAATGAGCTTTTTAGCTATTTGTCACCATTCCCATAAAAAGCCAATGGCATGCCGTTAAAATATGGGTTAAACTTGAATTGTTCATTGAAAAAATTAACCGTTTCACTTTTTTCTGAAAATCAATTAAATTATTAATGTTGCCTTAAAGGCGGTTTTTATAACATGACAAAAATAAGACCTCTTCGGTTTTCCGATATCAAAAAAATTAAAAAAATGATGCAGTATATCGCGCCTGAAGGCGGAGATGTTAAGCTGCCTGACTTTGAAGGGGCATTTTTCCCGTTCAACCTGATTCACTGCTCACTGCCTTTGGGGTTTAAATTCCTTCAGGAATGCTACATTGCGGAAGAAGGCAAAAATTTGCTCGGGCTTATAGGCTTGATAAGAGACGGCAAACAAAAAACAAGATGGAAAATTAACCGTTTAGTTCTGAATGTTAATGCTTATGATGTCGGCAAACAGCTGGTTGACTATGTTGTTAATAAATACGGCGGAGCCGGCGTTGAAACTTTCGTCACTGCCATAGATGAAAATTATGCCGAAGCCGTTGCCTTATTCAAAAATGCCTGCGGCTTTCGCAGCTGCTCTCAAATACAGCTTTGGGAAACAGAAAACGGCAGCTTAAATGAAGATTATTCAAACTTTAAAAACATGGTCAGAAAGGTTCTGCCCTCTGACGCCAAAATGCTTCAGGAATGTGACGAAAACTGCCTCTATCCTCAGTTCCGACCTTCTCTTTATAAAAGCACGGAAGATTTCAGATTTGATATAAGCAATAAAATGTCAAATTACTTTAAAGGCTTCAGGGTTGAAAGGTTTCTGCTGGAAGATATTCAAAGAAAAATTACTGAAGGATATTTATTCTTGATGACAAAGGATAACGGCACTTTTTGGGCTGATATAGTTCTTTCACTGCCTTATCAGGAATATTACAAAGATGCCCTGAATTTTATTACCGCATCCGCAAAAAAGCAAAATCCCGATGCAAAGCTCTATATTTACAGCCGCGGGTATTATCAAACTCACCCTATGTTAATCGAAATACTAAAAAACTCGGGATACAAAATATCACAGACTTTTCAAGTTCTGGTAAAAGATTACTGGAAACTATCGCCTGCCACGGAATTAAAAAAATCTCCGATTGTAATTTTTCCTGATTTGACAAGCCCCGCCTGCAATACGACAAACTTGTACAAATAACAGAGAATAATTATGTCCCATAATCACAGCCACGAAGATAATCAAAGTTTTAAAAAACTGCTTGTAATAATGGTATTGACCTTTCTTTACATGCTGGCAGAATTCTTCGGCGGTTTATACACTAAGAGTTTGGCTCTTTTAGCTGACTCGGGGCACATGCTCAGCGATTTCGCGGCTTTAGTTTTATCGTTATTCGCAATGTGGCTTGCAAAAAAACCTCCGTCACCGGAAAAAACCTACGGTTATTACCGTACTGAAATACTTGCCGCATTTATAAACGGTATAATTCTTATCGGCATTGCTCTGTTTATTATTTATGATGCCGTTTTGCGCTTCATCAGCCCGCCCGAAGTAAAAGCTCCTGTTATGCTGATAATAGCTTTCGGGGGGCTTTTGATAAATTTATTCGCAATATTGCTTCTTCATAAAAACTGCCAACATAATCTTAATATTAAAGGAGCTTTTTTGCACATAGTCAGCGATTTTCTGGGTTCTGCCGGAACATTGGCGGCGGGTTTTATAATTCTTTTTACAAAATTCTATCAGGCAGATTCAATCATAAGCTGTTTTATTGCCGTTTTGATTTTACAAAGCGCAATCAGGCTGGTTATCGAGGCAGCAAATATTTTGCTTGAAGCCGCGCCTTCTCATATCAATGTAAAAGAAATCGAAGAAGCCATTTTGACTATTGATGAAATTATAGATATTCACGATTTTCATGTATGGAGTATAACGCCTCAAAAAACATCCTTAAGCATTCATGTGGTTTCCGACACTCAACAGCCTTATAAACTGCTGCGAGCCGTCGATTGCTTATTGAACGACAAATTCGGCATAAGCCATGCCTCTATACAAATTGAACCCTCAAATTTCCACGTTAACGGCTGTTCATTTATTCATGAACATCACAATAATAGATAACATTTTTCTTCATTAATGTGATTTCTGAGTTATTTTCAAGTTTCAAACGAAAAACATTCTTATCAAACCAGAGTATTGTTCCTTTGAAAATTTTGTCGTTTATGGTGCAAAATTCAACCGGAACGTTTTCTTTTATCAGCCTTTTTATGAGAGAGAGTTCAGGGCTTTTTAATTCGCTCATAATATTTTTTTCTCCATTGCGTCTTATTTATCGATTTCTTTAGTTTTTTAACGAGTTTTTTAATTCTTTTGCTTTCAGGAGATTTTGTTTCTAATTTTAGATATTTTTCATAATTTTGGACAGCTTTTTCCTCATTATCAAGTTTTAGATACGTATCAGCAAGATGCAGATATATTTCTGCTATGTTTTTATCGTAAGTTAAAGCTTTTTCAAAATATTCAACAGCCTTTTCATATTGATTAAGCCCGTAATAGGCAAAGCCTACACTGTCAATTACGGCAGGGCTTGCCGGCTCAAGAGCATAAGCTTTTTCACAGTTGCTCAATGCCTCTATATTGCTGCCGACATTTGCCTGCGAATAGCAAAGATTATTTAATGCCGCGGCAAAATCAGGCTTAAGCTCAACTGCCTTTGCATTATAAATCATTGAATTGTTAAAGTCGTTATTCCTTATGAATATAACCCCTAATTCATAAAAAATATAAGGATTGTACGGCATGAGTTCCGCTGATTTGTGCAAATATTCAAGAGCCTTTTTCTCGTTGCCCAATTTATCATAATGCACTGCCAGATAATAAGCAGCCTGCTTGTTTTCGGAATTGATTTTGAGCACGGTTAAAAGTTCTTTTTCCGCTTGAGCGGTTTTGCCCGTGGCTTCGTATATCAACGCCTTATCAAGATGAACAGAAACATTGTCCGGTTCATATGACTCTGCTGCAGAAAGGAGTTCCAACGCTGTATTAAAATCTCTTTGGTTGGCATATTCTTCGGCTGCAAGTATCATTGGCTTAACAAACCTTGAATTGATTGTTTTAGGAGAAAGAGAAGGATTGAAAAAAGCTAATGCATCTGTATAAGAAACAACCGCCACTAATAAGGTTAAAAAAAGAATTATCGATAGATTGTATTTTTTTGACATCAGAATACTTTTTAAAAAGCTCATTCCTATAAAATTAAGTATAATTATAGTAAACTTCAACCTTAAATGATAGTATATTTACTTTTTTTGTTTTTAAACATAACTTGGCTGGTTATTATACTTGCAGCCCCTTATTTTATTGCAAATACACAAAATAATTTTCTCAATGAGCTTTATTACGGCTTGTTCAGCCTGATATGCCACCAAATACCGGAGAGATCTTTTTTTCTCAATGGATGCCAACTGCCTGTTTGCGCAAGATGTCTCGGAATTTATTTCGGCATTTTTGCAGGAGGACTTCTATATCCGTTTTTCAAAAAATTAGATAACGAAAAAGTACCCGGGCTGAAAATTTTAATACCTTTTTTAAGCATATTAATAATCGACGGCTTTCTACAAACCCTGCATTTGTATAAAACATCCAACGAAGCAAGGTTTTTAGTAGGTTTTATTTCCGTTTTGCCTTTGGCATTTTATATTTTACCGCTGTTAAACGGATTACAAAAATACTTAACTCAAAATAAGGGGCAAAATGCTTTAAAATAATGTGGAAAAGAGGACTATTTTGTCCTCTTTTCTATATATATTATTTCCTTGGCAGGAGAGTAATTCTTAACATCCAAGTCTTTGACTTATCAAATAGTTTGAATAATCGAATACTTCAGGGTTATAACCGTTCATAATGGTGTCATTGCCGTTGGAAGAATATATGGACGAATTTCCGGTGTTTGCAATATTGTCGCTTCCGTCGCCGCCGTAGATTTTTGCCTGACCATGGTTAATTATGGAATCGTTGCCTATACTGCCGTACATTACACTGTCCCCGTAATTTACCATCAGGTCATTTCCAAGACCGCCGAACATCGGGGCGTTTGCATTGTTCATCAGGACATCGTGACCGGCTCCGCCGTAAATAACACCGTTACCGTTGTTGATAATACTGTCATTTCCGCCTTCGCCGTACATTTTTGCATTGCCGTTGTTAATCATGGTGTCGGCATTTTCTCCGCCGTACATAATGGCGTTTGCATAGTTAATCATTTTGTCGTTGCCGTTTCCGCCAAAGAAAACCGCATCGCCTTTTTTGTTAACCATTGTGCTGTTGCCGTTTCCGCCAAAGAAAACATTTCTTCCGCCGTCGGCAACTACCTGATTGTTGCCGTTTCCGCAGAAAAATATGTTGTCTCCGTTTGCAACGATGTTCTGGTCTTCATTGCCCAGAAAGTACAGTTTGTAACTCGTCGAACCAAACTGTATTTGTGATTGTACCGGGAATGAAACATTCTGTGTACTCATGGGGGTTCTCCTATTTATAATTGCTATGCTAAATTTCTCACAGTTAAAACTTTCACACTGATATAAAATTAATATACTCTATATATACTTAAAAACAAAATTACCTGTACAAAATCATGAATTTATAATTTTGTTTACAAATGTTTACAATATTTTTTAAAACCGTTTAAAAATGGTGTTTTGTTAATGGGACTGTTGACGAATTCAAAAAACGAAGTTTTTTGTTTCGTCTTACGTCCCCATCGTTCAGTGTCAAAATGTCGAAAACTCATCGTTTCCGCCATTTTTCACCTCCGCAAGGGTCATGGTGACGAATAGAAAAAATGAGCTTTTTAACTATTCGTCACCATTCCCTTAATAGAAAAACGCAAATGAAATAAGATAATCAAACAGCACAACCGCCACAAAAGACCAAACAACTGCATTTGTGACGGCTTCACCGACTTCTTTAGCTCCGCCTCTAACCGAATATCCGACTGAGGAGCTTATCAACGCAATCAGTCCTCCAAAAACACTGCCTTTAAGCAGGCTGACATAAACATCTTTTTCCTGAAGGCCTCTCCAGACAGAATCGAGAAAAGACGATGTGGTTAAACCTGATATAAGATTGCTTATATACATTCCAAGCATAACACCTGCAAAATCAGCAAGAATAATGAGAAAAGGCACAATCAGAAAACCCGCAACGACTCTCGGAACAATCAAATATGATATGGGATTAACTCCGAGAACAAACATGGCATCGGTTTGTTCGTTCACTTTCATGGTAGCAATCTCAGCCGCCATT
>CAZXPD010000074.1:0-7343 GCA_964643065.1 uncultured Gammaproteobacteria bacterium
TCAAAAAAGTATGCTCAAAACCGTAGGTTTTCCATAGGTTTAGCGTATGTTTAGCACATGTTTATGGGTAAAATTTGTGTAACGTGTGTTATATACACTTGTTTTTGGGGAGGTGATTTTTGTTATTCTGCAATGATTTTGCGATGCTGAAATAATACTGAAACAAGTTCAGCACATGATTCAGGATGACGAGGTTTTTTGGATTGCCGCGCTCCCTTTAGTCGCTCGCAATGACGGTTTCGGGCTTTATGAGACTATAATATGTTGGTCAGATCCTGAACATCATCGAACATAGCTATTTTGCATTGTCGGGTGCTTCAGGAAGACACAAGAGGGAAGGCAGAGGGATGAAGACCTTGAGATTCTTCGCTTTGCTCTGAATGACGAGGTTTTTTGGATTGCCGCGCTCCCTTTTGTCGCTCGCAATGACTGTTTCGGGCTTTATGAGGCGGTTTTGCGGTCAGGATGACAAAAGAGCATGATTTCTCCGTATCGACAAACATCATTTGTTAAAATTATTAACCTAATAACGAGATACCTGTATAATAAAACTTGAATAGATTAAAAGGTGTTCAAATTGTCTGAAGCAATAACTTGCGATTATTTACAGCTTGCGGAAGAACAAAGGCAAAAAAGACAATTCAGGCAGGCTTTGGATAGCTACGGAAGGTATCTCGCCGAAAATCCCGAAAATCAGGAGATTCTGGAAAAAACGGCGGATTTATATTCGTATCTCAATATTTATGACAAAGCCGTTGAAATGTATGATAAATCCTTAAAAATCAATCCTCATTCACTCGAATCAATAAACGGTCTCAGCAAGGTTTATGAAATAACGGGCAAACTTTCAAAATCCATCGAAATCCTTGAAAAAGCCCGTGAAAAATATCCCAATGATAAAGAACTGCTTTGCAATTTGATACTTTTATACACCGAAAGCGACCTTTATGATAAGGCTCTGAACCTCGCTAACGAACTTGCGGGCAAATATGCCGAGTATGATGAAGCTCATTATCTTCTCGGATATATTTATGAGAAAAAATATGAAGAAAAATTGGCTTTTGACAGTTATCAAACCGCAATCAGCCTGAATCCGAAAAATATAAAAGCCAGAGTCGCAATCGGAGCCCTATATTACAAACGGGGGGAGATTGAGCAGGCGTTTGGCGAATTTAATCAGGTGCTCGAAGAAGATTTTAACAATGTTTCCGCTCATTATCATTTGGGACTGATTTATAATCTCAGGGAAGAATTCGAAAAAGCTATATCTGAACTCAGATACGCCGTGACGTTTGATACGAAAAATATTGACGCATATAACAATCTCGGCTTGGCTTACGGTTTTTTGGGCTGGCATGACGAAGCATTGAATGAGTTTAAAATCGCGTGCAGGCTCAATCCCAACAATGCGGAGCTCAAATATGCGCTCGGGTATATTTATTTCCTTAAAAGAGACTATTCAAACGCCCTGCGTGAACTGGAAAATACCGTCAGTTTAAATCCGAATCTCCCTGAAGCCCATGCGGTACTGGGTTCGATACATTTTGAGCTCGAAAACTACGAAGAAGCCTTGCATGAATTTAATAAATCGCTTGAGTTCGATAAGGATAACGCATTTACTCTTTATAACAGGGGTTTGGTCTATGATACCCTGGGAATGCTTGAAAATGCCGTTTCGGATTTAGAAAAATCAATAAGCATAAATCCTGATTACGTCCTTTCTTACTATATTTTGGGAAAACTATATCTTAAACAGAAACTTCCCGAGCAGGCTATAAACTGCTTCAAAAAAACTATAGAAAGAAAAGAAAACTTCCCCGATGCTTATTTTGCGCTGGCATTAGCCTTTATTCAAAAAGACGACTACGATAAGAGCCTTAAATTCCTGAACAAATGTCTGAAATTGAACCCGAACCACGCTGATGCTTATTTTTACAAGGGCATGATTTATAAAGACAAGAACGACGTTGATATGACAACGTATAATCTTGAAGAATCCGCCAGGCTTAATCCTAAAAATGCCGCCGCTTTTGATGAGCTGGGCTTGGTATATGAAGTGAAAGGCGATTTTGAAAAGGCTGTTGAGGCATTTAAACGGGCTGCGGATATTGATCCGTTAAATTCTCTTTACAAACATCATCTCGGCTTCGCTCTTTTTGAAATCAAAAGATACAACGAAGCAGTAGTCGAGCTAAAGAAATGTATCAGATTAAATCCCGATGATGTAGATGTTTATTTCAATCTTGGGAATATATATGAAAAGATAAACGAATATATTAACGCGGCTGCAGCTTATGAAAAGTATCTGAGCCTTATTCCGGACAGCGACAAAAAACAGGAAATTAAAAACAAAATCGACAGCTTGAAAGTTATGCCCGATGAGAATTCACCTGAAGAAATCGCCGATGTTACGGATTTTAAAAAAGAAAAGGGATTTTTAGCTAAAATTAAAAGGTTATTTCACGGGTAAAAGCATTTTCATTTGAACAGCCGAGGAAAATCATTATATTTATTTTTATGCTGAGTATATAAGGGTAAAAAGTGCAAAAATTGAGTTTTAAAAAAATATTATTTACAATTTTACTCTCTGCAGTCATTATGCAGCCTTCTTTTGCTCAACAAACACTTCAGGGACCGACATTGGGCAATGTTTCATCTAATTACGGATATAGGACAGACCCTTTTACGGGGCAAACGGCTGTTCATCACGGATTGGACATTGCAAGCTCTTATGGTGCACCCATATATGCTATGCAGGATGGTTATGTATTAAAGAGCGGTCCAATCGGAGCATACGGCAATGCAGTAGTGCTTGACCATTATTATCAGGATATTCCGCAGGTTCCGAGAGTTCAGACTTTATACGGACACTGCTCGTATCTTCTCGTCAAAACCGGACAATATGTAAGAAGAGGGCAGGTAATTGCCATGGTCGGTTCGACAGGAAGATCAACAGGTCCGCATTTGCATTTTCAGGTTTATTACAAAAACAGAACTATTGACCCTTTGGATTATTTGAGAAAACTGCCTGGTTATGTAAATTATGTCGCAGGGGTAAGAGCACAGTCAAAGTATGTTTCTAACGGTTCAACAGGCGGTATGGGCGGTTATTAACCTAATTTTGTAAAGATTGTCTTGATTTATGTATCAAATCTTCTTAACTCAAACAGCTAATAAGTCTCAAAAAAAATTTGATAACGAACTGCGTTTAAAAATAAGAGATTCTCTTCTCCTGCTTGCCAAAGATCCCGAAAATAACGGTGAACACCTTTGTCAGCCGCTCGAAAGCGTCTATTCTCATCATATAAAATACAAAGGAAGAGAATTTAGAATTGGATATACTATCGACCAACAAAATCTTGAAATTACCGTTTTATTAATAGCCGCACATGAGAATTTTTATAAAAAATTGAAGCTGATTAAGTATAATCGGTAGTAATTGCTGTATTTGCAAATTTATTATGTAAATCTTTGTAAATAGGACAGGTTTTTGCTGTCAATTTTTTGGATTCAGGGGAGTTATAGCTATTAGATAATTATAAATTTGTGATGTTATTAACATATTGAAAGAGGAATTATGTATATCAATTTTAATCCCGTAAAGACTAATTGTTCGGCTCAAAATCAAATTTACGGAGCTAAATCAAATAATGTCAGTTTTGGAAACGTCGTTGATGCAAACAGCCTACAAAGCAACGATGAGGTTGTAAGAGCTTTTCAAAAATCAGTTGAAACAAATAATGTTAATGGACTAAGAGCTGTTTTGGAAGGGCGCTTTGAGAATTTACAATCGATTTTGTGGAGCAATCCGTTTCGTCCCGCAAAAGCTTGGATTACTTCCATAAACCCTTTTAATCCCGGTGTAATCGGCAAACAGAATTACGGAACTTTGTCATTCTTTACGGGGCATAACAGTTTTCTTTCAACTATTTCCGATTTGGGTTTCTTGCAGGTTCAAATAGACAGAGAACCTTGCTTTTTGACTACGGATGAATTAAGAAAAAATCCCGGCAGTTACAATTGGGCAAAAGATATAGAAGCATCATTGAATGCAGCCAACGCAAGCGCACTCGTTTCTCCGCAAAAATTTTGGGTAAATCCGACTTTAAAAAGAGCTGAAGGTATGCTTCAGTATTATCCGAAAATATCATGGCCGCCTGACCCGAGAATGTCAATGAATCAAAAGATGCTTTCCGGTGCTGAGGGCTTTGGAATAATAGCAAAAGGGACGGGGCATGTTTTCTTTGACACAAATCCGCTCAGCCATATTATGATGCCGGTTAATAACGGGATGGTAATAAGCACTCTGGCTGAAACAGCGGGGAAAATTATTGACGGAAGTCCCGGCAGAGCTCCCTGGTGGAAGTTTTCCCTCGATACAACCGACGGAAAAGCAATAGGATATATTGCAGACGGTGAAACAAGTATTGAAAAATTCGGTCCTGATGCAAAATTGGATGGTATTTACAATAACAGGGACGGAGTATGTGTTGTTAATCCCCACCTTGAACCCGAAACTCACATAAGCCAAAACTGCAGTAAAAGCACAATTGAAAAAATAAAAGCATTTATCGTAACCAATCCCAGGACTAACGATGTTACATTATATGTTCCTGACGGAGCTTCGCAGGGAGCCATATATTTAAACAATGACAGAACAAAAGCCGGCAATATAGTTTACGGAAATATTGAATTCTTCGGTGAATTTGCGAACGGAGTCAGTAAAAAAGCCTCTGCTCTGACGGTAGGGATTTTTAAAATACCTTCCGATAAACTAATGCAAATTTGGAGTATTGCGATGCATGGCAAAAAAGTGGATGAAAAATTTGCTTGGGACGTATCTAGAGGTTTCAGCAAAAATCCTGAAACTTTAGATTGGCAAATTCGTGAGATTTTGAAATTCGTAAACGAAAATGCTCTTTTAACAAAAGCGATAAAATCTGTCAGATAAATATTTTCATTAAAAACTATTAAACAAACATATTATGTAAAAATATGTAAATCTTTACCAGTTTCACTAGCAAACTTTTAAATTTAGGGTTTTTATAATGAATGAGGGTGAGTACCCTTATGGTTTTATGTTAGTTAGATTTTTGATACTCGGGAACTATGAAAATAACGCAACAACCGATATACACTAAAAATCAGGCGAACTTTCTTAATTATTCCCTTAATTCTCCTGAAATAATATGCCGGCAGAGAGAAGAAGTCAGCTTTGGGCTATTTGAAGATCTTTTGCGTTTTTCGCTATCAAATCTTCCTTCAATAATAAATTATAAAAAAGACGGAACTTTATCCGATGTTAATGCTTCATATAACGATATAGCACAAATTGCAGCTTCGGATTCTTTTCCTCAGGATGAACAGAGCAGGAAAGAAATAGAAAAAACCATTTCTAAGGCTTATTTGACAATAGATAATTTAATTTATCCCGACAGAAAAAACAGCCGTCGTGACGTTAATCTTGAAAAGATAAAGAAAGAGAACCTTGAAGCATTAAGAGATTCATTAAAAGCCGTTATTGAGGCGTCAAATTATAATCCCAAGCAGTTTGACCTCGGCGGCGGTAAGCAAATTCCCGTCCATAACGAGACTGTTTACTCCTATCTCAAGCCTTCTTACAACAAAGAGCAGTTTGAAAAACTTTTTAACTTATGCAGAGAAAAAGGAACTTTTAAGTTAAAAATTGACGAAGCTACCGGCTTTGCGAAAACAAACGGCTCAAAAAAAGAAGAAAGCCCCGATATGGACAGGTGCTGGGTAACAGATACGGTGAGAAGCGGTGTTATTGAAAAAGAACAGGCGCCCGATAAATGGAAAAAAGCTCTTCAAAAATTGGCTGAATTCTATAATCAGCCAATTGAAAGAGTGTCCATTCAGAGCATAATTCTCAGCCCCGAAATTTACAACAAAACACCTGATGTCGTTGTCGGAGTGGCACATGTATTTAAAATAGAAAATAATGAATTTGTCCGTGACGACGAATGGTTCAACAATGAAAGAATGGAATCTCACGGTCTGGCTCTAAAAGCACTTTGTGACAATATAATTGACGGACTTGCCGTTGATAAAGAAGGTAAGACCAAAGACTGGGGCTTTAAGTCTGATGAGATAGACGAAAATACTCTTAATACTATCGTAGCGCTGGCTCATTTCTTTAAAGCCATTGATTATCCAACCGCATGCACAAGCGGCAACTGGGAAGAAATCCCCTTCCATAAGGGCTTAACGTGGGATACCGAAGCCGTCAGAAGCGCGTATGAAAGTTTAAATACATTGCTTTTTGATAAATCATTAGATAGCAACGGGGATGTTCAAAAATTAAGAGAAAAATTAAGAAAACACGAAAAAGAATATCTTAAATCGCTCGAAATTGAAAAGGATGCCTTTTTTGACAAGCCTTCAGAAGTCAATGAATTGATTAAAAAAGGAGAAGAAAGAGTTAGAAACAACTATCTGGCAGAAGCTCCGGGCATACGCGACAAGGATTCTTCGCTTGCTTTTATTACAACATCAACTGTTAAACTTGATGATGACCCGATAAAAGACATTAAAAAACATGCCGAAATCCTTTCCATGCTTGAAGACAGCCTTGTCAGAGAAAACGGGATAATACGTTATGAACCCGTTAAGGTGAAAAACAGCAGAGGCAAATCAACCGTTTGCCCTGACAGCTATCTGCATCCAAACTGGGGATTGGCTCTGAACAAGCCCAAAAAGCCTCTTAAAAAGATTGACGCAAAAGACGTCAGCGATCTGAATAAATTTGTCGGAAGGTCAAAATTTATCAAACCCGGACAGGAAGCCCAGTGGTTTATGGTTTCGGCTATGGCTGAAGGCTACGGCATGCAGCTTTCGAAACTTCTCGATATTATTGAAAGCTCAAAAAGACAACCCAATGAAGAAGAAAAGAAGCTCATCAAAGAACTTTCGGCTAAAGAAGCCGAATATATCAACAGGTCTTATGCTAGGCTGACGGATGTCAATAAAACAAAATCAAACGGCAAGGAAAGCCCCTCGTTTGCTGCGCCGGAAGCATTCCAGGCAGTAACCGCCGTTGATAAAAACGGTAAAACCAAACTCGTTTATCTCCCCGGAATCCATTCCCCTCTGACCTGGGCGGCTGCATCTCTGTATAGCGCATCTGTTCTTATGACAGAGAACCTTGAAAGAATTGAAAAACTTGATAAATAAATATTTCAGGCAATTAAATTCAAATTTTTCTTGAAACTGCCGTGGTTTTTTACGTCAATTTTTGCAAACAAGTACCTGAATTACTGTATATAATACGATATATAATCGAAATGATAACTAGTGTAAGAATGACAATCTATCGGCATTTT
>CAZXPD010000075.1:0-7288 GCA_964643065.1 uncultured Gammaproteobacteria bacterium
GCTTTCTTTTCTGTTTTTTTGCTTAATCATATTAATTTCACCTGATAATTGTTATCTGTTTACTTATTTACCTGTTTTACCGGCTTTTTTGCGTACATATTCGCCTTGATATCTGATTCCTTTGCCCTTGTAAACTTCAGGAGGTCTCTTGCTGCGGATTAAAGCGGCAATATCACCGACCATCTGCTTATCGGCTCCGAAAACAGATAACTTAACCGGTGTTTCAACTTTAATTTCAATCCCTTCCGGAGGATCAATTTTTACCGGATGGCTGTAACCAAGCGATAAAATCAAAGATTTTCCTTCTTTTAAGGCTTTATAGCCTACACCCTGAATTTCAAGGTTCTTCGAAAATCCCTGACTGACTCCGACGACAAGATTGCTGATTAATGTTCTTGACAATCCGTGCAAAGCCCTGACCTGTCTGTCTTCACTTGTTCTTTCGACAATAATTTTTTTGTCTTCGATTTTGACGTTTATTTCAGGTCTGAACGTCATGCTAAGCTCGCCTAAAGGTCCCTTAGCTTTGATATTATTACCTTCTATTTTAACCTCGACCTTGTCGGGTATTATTATAGGCGCTTTTCCAATCCTGGACATTTTAACCTGTCTCCGTTTTTCTAATTACTGATTAATAAACATAACAAAGGACTTCGCCGCCGACTTTTTCTTTGCGGGCTTTTCTGTCTGTTAATAAACCCTTGCTGGTGCTGACAACAGCAATTCCAAGACCGCCGAGTACTCTCGGAAGATGTTTGGATTTCGTGTAAACTCTCAAACCGGGTTTACTGACACGTGTGAGTTTTTTGATTACGGGAACTTTATTGTCTTCATACTTAAGTTCCACTGATAATACTTTGAATTTGCCAACTTCTTTGACTGAAAAATCTTCGATAAAACCTTCATCCTTCAGAAGCCTTGCCAGTTCGACTTTTAACTTGGAGCTGGGCATATCAGCCGTCGGGTGTTTTACCAATATAGCATTTCTGATTCTTGTCAGCATATCTGCAATAGGATCTGTGTTCATTTTCTTTCCCCTTTTTAGGAATTGATACCAACTTTGATTACTACCAGCTGGATTTAGTAACGCCGGGAAGTAATCCTTGATGAGCCATAACTCTAAGATGGATTCTGCAAAGACCGAAATCTCTGTGAAAGCCTCTTGGTCTGCCGCATACACTGCAGCGGTTGTGTAATCTCACTTTGGGATACTTACCCTTATCTGCTTGTTCTCTTCTTTGTTGTTCTTTTTCTATCATTGACGTTTTTGCCAAGGTATATCTCCTTAATTAAGTTATTTCTTCTTGAAAGGCATACCGAGAAGCTCAAGCAGAGCTTTTGCTTCTTCGTCGGTTCCTGCCGTCGTGATAATACTTATATTCATTCCCTTAATGACATCTATTTTGTCATAATTGATTTCAGGAAATAAGATTTGCTCTTTTAAACCTAATGAGTAGTTACCTCTGCCGTCAAAACTCTTGTCGCCGACTCCTCTGAAGTCCCTAATTCTCGGCAATGCGACACAAACGAGTTTCTGGTAGAAGTCGTACATTTTTTGCCCTCTTAAGGTAACCATTGTACCTATGGGCATACCTTTTCTGAGTTTGTAAGTTGCTATTGATTTTTTTGCTCTGGTTATAACGGGAGCCTGTCCTGAAATACTCTTGAGCTCAGCAACTGCACCATCCAGAATTTTAACGTTCTGAACGGCTTCTCCTACTCCCATATTAAGTACAATTTTGACCATTTTCGGCACTTGATAAATATTGCCGTAGCTGAATTGTTTCTTCAATGCGGGAATAACTTCTTCTTGATACCTTTTTTTCAAATCTTGCGTAATAGGCATTTTTTTAGTCCTTACATATCTATTTGTTCACCACATTTTTTACAGACACGTGTTTTTTGACCGCTTTCCAATACTTCGTATCTGATCCTTGTCGGTTTCTGGCATTTTTGGCAGTAAAGCATAACTTTTGAAGAAAAAATGGGAGCTTCGTATTTTACAAGACCGCCCTGAATGTTTTTCATCGGATTTGGCTTCATTGCCTTGGTTATAATATTAACGCCTTCAACTATAACTTTACCTTTTTGAGGTATTGCTTTTTTTATACTGGAAATTTTTCCTTTATCTTTTCCGGAAAGTACAATTACTCGATCTCCCGTTTTAACATGCAGTGTAAATGTTCGTTTTGTATCTTTTTTCATAACTATCTCCTAAATTACCTCGGGAGCTAAAGAAACTATTTTCATATAATTCTTGTCTCTGAGTTCGCGGGCAACCGGTCCGAATACACGAGTTCCGGTAGGGTTTCCGTCCTTGTTAATAAGAACAGCCGCATTCTCATCGAATCTGATTGTAGTTCCGTCAGGTCTCTTAATGCTGGATTTTGTTCGTACAATAACAGCTTTGACTATTTCTGATTTTTTTACGGGCATATTCGGGGCTGCATCTTTAACAACAGCCGTAATAACATCTCCTATCCTTGCATATTTTCTGCCTGAGCTGCCAAGCACCTTTATACAAAGGATGGTTTTTGCTCCCGTGTTATCAGCTACATTTAATCTCGTTTCCTGTTGTATCATTTTCTTGTCCTTTTTTTGTCGTTTTGTCATTCCCTGCGGATGGGACTTAATTAATTACTTGGCTTTTTCTAATATCTCAGCCAATGCCCAACGTTTCATTTTGCTGACAGGACGGCTTTCGACAATCCTGACCGTATCACCTTCGCCGCAAAGATTTTTAGGATCATTTGCAACGTATTTCTTTGTTTGGGCAATAATCTTTTTGTATATCGGATGAGGAGTATATTCAACAACTTCTACTACCGCTGTTTGATTAGCTTTGCTGCTGACTACTTTTCCTGTTTTTTCCTTCTTAGGCACCTTGATTACCTCTTACTTGTTTTTAGCTAACTCTTTTTCTCTTATAACTGTTTTAATTTGAGCTATTTGATTTTTTATAGCCGGAATTTGCATCGGGTTTTCTAATTTATGCAAAGCTTTTGCCATTCTTAATTCAAAGAGCTTCTTTTTAAGATTAGTTATTTCTTCATTTAATTCCTGTACGGATAAATCTCTCATTTCTTTAACTTTCACAGCTCTCACCGCCCTCTTTTATCTTTCGTTCAATAACTTTAACTTTGATGGGAAGTTTTTGAGCTGCGAGCTCAAGAGCTTCAAAAGCGACTGCTCTTTCGACACCGTTCATTTCAAAAAGGATTCTGCCCGGTTTAACAACTGCTACCCAATATTCCGGATTACCTTTGCCTGAACCCATACGGGTTTCAGCCGGCTTTGCGGTAACGGGTTTGTCGGGGAATATTCTTATCCAAACCTGTCCGCCTCTCTTGATGGAACGCGTCATTGCTCTTCTGGCTGCTTCGATTTGTCTGCTGTTAATCCATGCAGGCTCAACAGCCTGAAGTCCGTAATCGCCGTAATGCAGATCCGCACCGCGCGTTTCATGTCCTTTCATGCGACCGCGCATCTGTTTTCTATATTTTGTTCTTTTTGGCATTAACATGATTATTTTGCTCCCTTAGCTTGATTTTATCCTTGTTTTTCAGATTTTCTAGGTCCCGGTCCTCTGCCCCTTTTACCTTGACGGCCTTGAGCAGGTTGGCTTCCGCCTTCAGGCGCAGAACCTTTAGCTTTAATATTCATATCGCCGGTTTCACCGGGAAGTATTTCGCCTTTGAATATCCAGACTTTTACGCCGATTATACCCATAACCGTATCTGCTTCCGCAAATCCGTAGTCAATATCAGCTCTTAAAGTTTGAAGAGGAATTCTGCCTTCTTTTGTCCATTCTGTTCTGGCGATTTCAGCTCCGCCTAATCTGCCCGAAACAGAAACTTTAATACCTTGGACACCCGCTCTCATTGCTCTTTGCATAGCTTGTTTCATTGCTCTTCTGAATACGACACGCTTTTCAAGCTGTTGAGCAATGGATTCTGCTGTTAATTGAGCATCTGCATCAATTCTTGCTACTTCTACAACATCAATTTGAACTCTTTTGTTAATCATTTTGGTTATGTCTTTTCGCAAGTCATCAATACCCTGTCCGCCTCTGCCTACAACAATACCGGGTTTTGCGGTTACTATCGTAATGTTGACGTTTTGTGCTTTGCGTTCAATAAGAATTCTGCTTACGCCGGCTGTAAAAAGGCGTTTTTTAATATATTTGCGAAGTTTATGGTCTTCCGCCAAAAAAGCGCCGTATTCTTTATCCGCAAACCATGTGCTTAACCAGGGTTTATTTATACCAACTCTAAATCCGTTCGGATTAACTTTCTGTCCCAAGGTAGCCTCCTATTTAGCTTTTACTTTTTTATTTTCGACAATACTAACCTTTACGGTTAAATGAGAGGTTCTTTTCAAAATCTTGTACATTCTGCCCTGCGCTCTCGGTCTGACTCTTTTGTAAGTAGGACCGTCATCTGCAAAGGCTTCCGAAACTACAAGACTTTCGGGGCTTACACCGTATTTCATCTGTGCATTGGCAACCGCACATGCAAGATTCTTTTCGACAACTTTAGCCGCAAAATAAGGCATAAACTTCAAAATAGTTAATGCTTCGGCTGCATTTTTGCCTCTTATTTCATTTATTACCCTGCGCATTTTTCTGGCAGGCATTCTGATGAATTTTTGCTTTGACTTTGCTTCCATAATTTCTACTTCCTTTTTGCAGTTTTATCAGAACCGGCATGACCGCGGAAAAATCTGGTAGGTGAAAATTCACCAAGCCTGTGACCAATCATTTGTTCTGTTATATAAACCGGAACATGTGTCTTGCCGTTGTGTACTGCGATTGTGTGTCCTAACATTGCAGGAGTAATCATTGACGCTCTGGACCAAGTTTTAACAACTTTTTTGTCTCCTGATGTATTCATTTTTTCAATTTTGTCGAGGAGCGACTCCTGAACAAAAGGACCTTTTTTAAGTGAACGGGCCATTTATCAAACTCTCCTTATTTGCGTCTTCTGACAATATAATTATCAGATTTTTTCGAACGTCTGGTTTTGTGACCGAGTGCAGGTTTACCCCAAGGTGTCTGCGGTTGTCCGCCGATTGGTGATTTTCCTTCACCGCCGCCGTGCGGGTGGTCTATCGGGTTTTTGACAACGCCTCTGACGGTCGGTTTAACACCCATCCATCTTTTGCGTCCCGCTTTTCCTATATTAATATTCTTTGAGTCAAGGTTTCCCAGAACTCCTACTGTTGCATAGCAGTTTTTATGAACCATGCGCATTTCTGAACTTGGAAGTTTAAGTGTAACGTAATCGCCTTCCTTAGCCATAACCTGCGCAGATGCGCCTGCACTTCTTACAAGCTGTCCGCCTTTACCGGGCACCATTTCAACATTATGCACCAATGTGCCGAGAGGAATATGGCTGAGCGGCAATGCGTTTCCTACTTTGATTTCACTTTCGGGACCGCTCTGGATTTTGTCGCCGACTTTCAAACCGCAGGGTGTAAGAATGTATCTTTTTTCTCCGTCTTCATATGTAACAAGAGAAATTCTTACATTTCTGTTTGGATCATATTCAACGGTATTAACTGCCGCAAAGATTCCGGTTTTGTTGCGTTTGAAATCAATTATTCTGTATGTTTGTTTATGTCCACAACCTTTATGATGGCAGGTTATTCTGCCCATATTATTTCTGCCGGCATGTCTTTTTAGTTTTTTCAATAACGGTTTGTATGGCTTATCGGTGGTAATATCCGAAAAATCATTCACCATCATTAATCTTCTGCCCGGAGTTGTGGGGTTTAACTTACGAGTTCCCATTTTTATGCTCCCGTTAATTCGCTGAGAGGTTCGCCCTCAATTGTTACGATTGCTTTCTTACTTGATTGTGTTCTGCCGATACTTTTGCCAACTCTTTTCTGATGGCTCGGCATATAAATTGTTCTGACGCTTTTAACTTTTCTGCCGGGGAAACAAGCTTCCACCGCATTTTTGATTTCAGTTTTATTGGCGTCTTTTACCACTTCAAAAGTATATTTGTTCAAAGCTGTTACGCTGTGGCTTTTTTCTGTGACAAGCGGTCTTTTTATTACGTCGTACAGTCTTTCTGACTGAGATTTATACTTGCTCATTTTTGCGTTAACCTCTCAGTAATTTCATTCAGAGCAGATTCTGTGACCAAAATTTTGTCTGCTTCAAGAATATCTTTGACATTAATATTTGAAGGCAAAATCAGTCTTACATAGGGCACATTGCGTGCTGCCAAATCAAGATACTGATTTTCCGGTGTTTTTGTTTGAGCAATAACAAGTATTTTGCCTTCGAGTTTTAAACTGTCGAGTATTTTAACAAAATCCTTTGTTTTTGGTTCTGTTATGGCCGAGAAATCTTTAATCAGAGTGATGTCTTGACATCTTGCCGATAAAGCCGACCTTAGAGCCAATCTGCGGGCTTTTTGCGGCATTGAAATAGAATAGTCTCTCGGTTTTGGTCCGAAGATTACGCCGCCGCCTCTGAATAACGGGCTTCTTGAACTTCCGGCTCTTGCGCGTCCCGTTCCTTTCTGTCTCCATGGTTTTTTGCCGCCGCCTCTGACTTCGGCGCGGGTCTTTGTCGAAGCTGTTCCTGCCCTTGCATTAGAAAGCTGTCTTTTTAAAGCAAGATGCATAACATGTATGTTTGGTTCGATGCCGAATACATTATCATTCAGATCTATTTGTCCTATGTTAGCTCCGTTGCTGCTGTGAACTTCAATTTGTTTTGACATAATTTATTTTCCTCAAGAATCTACACATACATATATATGTGTATTTTATTTATTCCATTTTGTTATAGAAGGTTTAACGGTAACCAGCTTACCTTCCGGGCCCGGCACCGAACCTTTAATCAGTAGCAGATTTTTTTCAACGTCAATCATTGCAACCGTGAGTTTTTTAACGGTTACATTTTCATTTCCCATATTACCTGGCATATGCACGCCTTTGTAAACTCTCGAAGGAGTTGTACCTGCGCCTATTGAACCCATGCTTCTGTGGAACTTGGATCCGTGAGCCATAGGTCCTCTGCCTGCGTTATATCTTTTTACCGTTCCCTGAAAACCTTTACCGATAGAACGGCCGCTGACATCAACTTTTTGTCCTTTTTGAAGGATTGATAAATCGATTTTTTGACCAATCTCAAAACCGCTTATGTCATCAACCCTGAATTCCTGTAAATGTCTGAATGATAGCAATTTATTTTTTTGCAAATGCATTAATTCAGGACGGGTTAAATATTTATCCTTATCAGGATTAACACCGACCTGTATTGCATTGTATC
>CAZXPD010000076.1:0-7274 GCA_964643065.1 uncultured Gammaproteobacteria bacterium
CCCTTTACCCGACGCCATTTCTTTTGCCGTCAAAAGAAATGGCGGAAAGAAAACCCTGCGAAGCGGGAGTACCTTAAATGGAAATGATGAATTTTCATTTTGGTACTCATTCCCAGCCTCGGATGTTCCACAACTCGGCACGGGGGGATTGGCTTATTGCGTTTATTTTCCGTCCAATGCTTTTCGACCTGCTACGCAGGTTTAAATTGGCAACGGGAGCAACTAAAGCGGAAATGACGAATTTTCACCGGGTTGCTCATTCCCTTACGGGGGTTTTTGTTTATATGCCCGCCCGCCGCCCTGATAAAAAAGATAAGGGGCGGATGCCCCTTATGAGTCCCAAAAGTATTCAGGATGACCTCTTGACAATAAAAGACTGCAAAATGGGTGCAGTTTTATGGTAAATGTTACCTTTTGCATGGGTGCAGGTTGCCTTTTTATGGGTGCACTGCAGCCTGAATTTAGGTGCAATTTGCTCGAAAAAGGCTGCAAACAGGTTGCAAAATCGTGAAAAAAGGTCAAAAAAGTATGCTCAAAACCGTAGGTTTTCCATAGGTTTAGCGTATGTTTAGCGTGTTTTTTTGAGCAAAATTTGTGTAACGTGTGTTATATATACTTGTTCTTTTGTTGGGTAAAATGCGATTTTATCCAACCTACTTTCTACACCTGTGAAACAGGTCAAAAGTATTGGACGGAAAACAAACGCAATAAGCCAAACCCTTCGTGCCCCATAGCGCAGGGTTCGTCCTACCGCAGACTGCGGGTAAGAAGTAGACAGGGTGTGTTTGAGCGAGCGGAGCGAGCGAGTTCGCCCGCTTGGGCAACTGTAAACATGAATGGTAGCAGGCTAGCGGTATAGAAGCCGGAGTGGGGGCTTGTTTTTTCTTTTGGGTATTTCTTTTTGCAGTAAAAAGAAATACCCTGGGGTTTTAAAGGGGGAACGCCCTTTTTTACAGACCATAAGTACCGATAAAAAGGTGATTAGATACTTAATATAGCGTTGGACAGACTGCTTCGACTGTAGAAGCAGTCTCGCAGTGACGTGATAAAAGGTAATGAGGGTTGAGATTCTTCGCTTCGCTCAGAATGACGGCTTTGATTTCTTTGGATTGCCGCGCTCCCTTTGGTCGCAGCAATGACAGGAATGCGCTTTTAGGAAAGGGATTACGACCTTGCGATCCCGTGTCGGGATATGGGATGACTGTTTAACGACGGATAGGGACAGATCCTCACGCTCGCTTTGCTCTCTCAGGATGACACATAGAGGCTTTGTGCGTTTATTAGCGACGGTTAGACCCTGAACATCAGCGATTATAATTAGTTTTACATAGCAGGATGCTTCAGGGATGCATAATTGATTTGTGTTTTAGCGGCGGGCTTAAGCCCGCCGTTGTCTTAATTTTCTAAAATGAGTGTCATAACCCTCATTTCAAATTACTCGCGAAAACATTATCATGAAATTTTAAAAAGATGCCCTTAAAAATGGATTGTGACAAAATATAATCATTAAAGACGATTTTGGGAAGGAAGCAAAATTGAAAAAAATTGCAAATATTATATTGCTATTGTCTTTGTGTATATTTATGACCGTAGGCAAAAGTTTTGCGGCGCAAGAAAGCGGACTTCAGCTTTATAAACTCAATAACGGACAAACTGTAATTATTAAAGAAATTCACAATAACCCTATTGTTACCGTTGATACTTGGATAAAAACCGGTTCCGTAAACGAAAACTTAAAAAACAACGGTGTTTCGCACTTTTTGGAGCATCTGTTTTTTAAAGGGACTCCAAAACATCCTAACGGCGAAACTGCAATGATTTTAGAAAACCTTGGGGCAAGATTTAATGCTTCGACAGGCAAAGATTTTACTCACTATTACGTAACCGCAGCTTCCAAAAATACAGATACCGCCATAGAGCTTATTTCGGATATGATTTTAAATCCCGCTATACCTCAAAAAGAATTCGACAAAGAGAAAAATGTCATACTTGAGGAAATAAGACGCTCCAACGACGATATCGGAGACAAAATATTTAAAAATCTTACCGATATGGTGTTTAACGGATCAACTTATTCTTATGAAACGCTCGGAACAATTCAATCGGTTCAAAATATTAGCAGAGATGACGTTTTGAACTATTACAAAAAGTATTATCATCCGCAAAATATGGTTACAGTCATTGTCGGAGACGTAAACCCCGAAAAAACGATTGAAGCAGTTAAAGCGGGATTTGCAGAAAAAGATTCAAAATCTCTCAAAATACCGGAAAATAACCTGAAAATACCGAAAAACAATTTGCAAAAAATCAAAATTGACACGGGTAAATATAATTCAGGCTATATGCTGACAGGCTTTAAAGGTACGGATATCAAAAACCTGAAAGATAATCTTGCTCTCGACATTCTGGCCGTAATTCTCGCGGGGGACGAAACATCAAGGCTTTATAAAGCACTCAAAGACAAAGAAAATCTCGTTACTTCCGTTGCTTCTTATCATTATTCAATGAAAGACACCAGCATTTTTGTTATCGACACTAATTTTGCTCCTCAGAATTATGAAACCGTTAAAATAATTATCTCCGATGAAATCGATAATCTGATTAAAAACGGTATTACACAAGAAGAGCTTGACCGTGCCGTTAAATCCTACAAAAGAGCATTTGCTTTTTCAAAAGAATCCGTGGAAGAAATTTCTTCCGGCATAGGCTATTCACAGGTGTTATACGGAAATCTTGACTATTATACGAAATACATTCAAAACATAGAAAAAATTACTGCAAAAGACGTTTTGAAAGCCGCGAGAAAATATTTGAATCCGAAAAACATGTCTGTTTCAGTCCTTTTACCTGACAAATACATATCTGACAATAACGCCGGTTCAGTTGAAATATATAAAGACATTAAAAAAACCGTCCTCAATAACGGTATAGTCCTTATTGCAGAGCAAACAGACAAAAACAACATTGCCGCAATGAGCATATTTGTCAAAGGCGGAATTCTAAAAGAACCTTTAGCCGGAATTTCACCTTTAACAGATGAAATAATTATGAAAGGCACAGAAAACAGAACGGCAGAGCAAATTGTGAACGACATGAAAGATGCAGGGGTTGAAATATCCTCGTCGGCGTCTTCTGACTTTTTTAAGCTGTCATTGAAATCAACCGCGGAAGATTTTGACAAAGGATTTGAAATTTTGAAAGATATTCTGCAAAATGCCGTGTTTAAGCAGGAATACGTTGATAAAGCAAAAGCCGATATCATTGAAAGTATTAAATCATCAAGAGATTCACCTTCGTCAGTAGCCTTTGAGAATATGTACGCGACTGTTTTCAAAGGTCATCCTTACAATAATCAGGGCAAAGTCCTTGAAGAGAGTATTCCTAAAATTACAAGAGATGAAATTGTAAAGTATTATAAAGATAATTTTGTTCCTCAAAATATGATTGTCTCTGTTGTAGGCAATATAGATTTCGATAAGGTAAAGAGAAAACTGGAAAGTCTCTCTGCTAAAGAGACTGAATTGAACACCGGCTTTCAGATACCGAGACCAAAACCCTTGAAAAAGATTGAAACAGTTACAACCGTTAAAGAAACCGATTCTTCATGGCTTGTAATGTCATGGGCAGCCTCCGGCATTAGCAGCGAAAAAGATTACGCCGCATTGAAAGTTATCAATTCAATACTGGGAGGAGGACTTAGCTCAAGGCTTTTTCAGAGTATGAGAGAAAAAAATCCCATAGCCTATGAGGTTAACAGTACTTATCCAAGCCGTATCCTTGACAGTTACTTTGCTTTATACATCGGCACCGAAGCAAAAAATATTCAAAAGGCTAAAGATGCTTTCCTGCACGAGCTTAACAGATTAAAAACAGAACCTCTGAGCGAAGAAGAATTAAAAACATCTAAAGACAAAATTGTCGGCAAATACTGGCTCGGGATAGAAACCAATGCGGAAAAAGCAGACTATTTGGGCATGTTTGAAACTCTGGGCAAAGGCTATAAGTTCTTATATAATTACCCTGATGAAATAAATTCTGTTACAATTCAGGATATAATTAGAACCGCAAATAAATATTTTACTAACAATTACGTGATTTCGACAGTTATACAAAAGGAAAAAGACAGTGAAAATTAGCGTTAAAGTCCCAGCCACCACCGCAAACCTAGGACCGGGTTTTGATTGTTTCGGAATGGCACTTTCTATATACAATACCGTTACGCTTGAAGAAACAGTTTATCCCACAACAGGGCTGGAAATTAATATTTTAAGAGACCATGAGCCTGATGCGGCAAGTTTGACAATCCCTACCGACGAAACCAACATCGTCTACAAAGCCGTTGAGCTTTTGTACAGTTATACGGGACAAACTCCGCCTGCTCTCAGAATTAATATCCAATCAAAAATACCCGTGGCAAAAGGGCTCGGAAGCAGCGCCTCCGTTATTGTCGGCGGTATTCTTGCCGCAAATGAACTCCTCGGAAATCCTGCCGATGAAGCCGCGCTTTTATCAATTGCAAACGAGGTTGAAGGTCATCCGGACAATGTTACACCGGCTATGGTCGGTGGTTTTGTTTTATCCTCTTCGGAAGAGGACGGGAGTATAGTTTATAAAAAGATTGACTGGCCCGAAGACTGGAAAATTGTTGCCGCAATACCGGATTATGAACTCGCTACACAAATATCGCGCTCTGTTCTGCCGAAAACCGTTTCAATACAGGATGCTGTTTTCAACTGCAAAAGATGCGCCATGTTTATCGAAGCGGTAAATACAAAAGACCCGGAATTGATGAAACTCGCAATGAGCGACAAACTTCATCAGCCATACAGAAGCAGACTTGTGCCCGGGTTTGACGATATTCTTCAAAGTATCGGAGAAATTGACGTAATCGGAACAGTTTTGAGCGGAGCAGGACCAAGTATTTTGGTTATCACCAATAACAACAAGGTTGAAGAAATCAAATCACGCATAAAAGCAGTTTGGGAACCTCTCGCAATCAAATCAGAAGTTAAATTAGTCGATATAGACACTCAGGGTGCAGTTATTCTTTGATGTCAACATTATTTTTTCTTCTTGTTTAAAGGTATCTTGGCAGCCTTAGGCAAAATGAACCAGAATTTGCTGCCTTTGCCTTTTTCAGACTCAAAATCTATCCTACCGTTATGAAGTTCGACGAGTTTTTTTGTCAGAGCAAGACCCAAACCCGTACCTTCTTTGTGTCCCTGATAATAAGACACCTGCTTAAATTCGGAGAAAACATTTTCCTTTTCTTCAGAAGCTATACCTATTCCGGTGTCTTCAACTTCCACCGTCAAATGAGATTTCTCAATTGTTGAGGAAATCTTTATTTTTCCGCCTTCGGGAGTGAATTTCACGGCATTGCTAAGGATATTGTTAAGTATTTGCCTGAATTTGCCGCTGTCCGCAAAGACATAGATTTCATCACACTTTAATTCGATTTTTATATTTTTCTGATCCGCAAGACACTTCAATGACCCGAAGGATTCTTCGATTATTTTTCCGGAGTCTATTTTTTCGATATTTAACTCTGCATTTCCTGATTCAATTTTTGAAATATCAAGAATCTCGTTGACGAGATGCAGTAAATTCTTGCCGCTTAACTCAATATTATTAAGAAATTTTGACTGCTTTTCATTGAGCTTTCCGTAATCATCCGTTAAAAGCATCTCTGAAAAACCAATAATGGCATTTAGAGGTGTCCTGAACTCATGAGACATGGCGGCAATAAAATCGCTTTTCAACTTATTTGCCTGTGTGGCTTTGGTATATAAATCAGCCTGATTTATGGCTGTTGCAGCCTGATTAGCAACCTGCTTCAATAAATCCAACTCTTCATCGCTGAGTGTGACTTTTTCTGACCACTGCAAAACTATTGATCCCAACGGTTTGTCACCGTGAAAAATGGGAATACCGTAACTTGTATTTATGTTATATGTTTCAAAAAGTTCTTTTAAATCTTTATTGACTAAATTATCTCCGGAGAATACTTCTTTATCAAACGCAGAAATGATCTTATTCATAAAATATATTTTTTTGAAATGTTCATCTAAATATTTGGTAAAAAGCCCGCCTTTCATGCTTTTTGCATTTTTATGCCCAAGATACTCAATATCAACCGGCAACAAACTGCCGCTTTCATCGTAAAGCCTTATAAAACACCTGTCTGTCTTAAATGTTTTGCCTATTTCCCGCACTATTTCGTTTTTAACATCTTCAATATCAAGCGATGACCTTATTGTTTCATTGATTTTCCTCAAAAGAGCTTCTCTCTGAGCCTGCCTTTTTGTTAAAGCATATAAGTTTGCCTGCTTAATCGCAATACCGAGCTGAAGCGAAATAATCCTCATTAATTCAATGTCAGAAGGACTTAGAAAAACTTTTTGCTCCGTATAATGAACTACAAACAATCCTATGACTTTGTCTTCGCTTGCAACCGGAAATCCGTACGTTGACTTAACGTTGAATTCTTTTTGCATATTTATCAATGCTTCATTTTTTTTCGGCATGGATTTAATAAGAGCTTCTAAATCAGGTATCACTATGGGAACATTTTCTTTATAAACAAATTTGAAATATTGCTCAATAACATCGGAAAAAGTACACCCCACTACTGACCTTATTTCAGATGAGGATAAATATTCCGATTGTTTATCTATCGGTAAGAAACACTGATTAGCTATATCAAACTTGCCTATGAAACATCTCTCAGCTCCAAAAGCCTTTCCTACTTCCGTAACAAACCTCACGGTTATTTCGTTAATATCAAGGGACGACCTTATCGTATCCGTAATTCGCCGCAATAACCTCTCGCCTTCTGCCTGTTTTTTGGTTTTGGTATAGAGTTCAACCTGCCTGACAGCCATATAAACCTGATCACTGACGGCTGAAAGAAGATTCTTGTCGCTGTCGCTCCAATGCCTGACTGAATTATAATCAGACAAAAATAATCCGCCCCAGCTCTTGTCTTGCTCTTTAAGAGGTACACCGATAAATGATATGACACCCATTTCCTTATATATTTTTTTGATGTCATCAGCAATATCCGATTCTTCAAAATTATCAACAGAGAATACTTCACCACGTTCAATGACATATTTGTTCCAGAATTCAGCCGTTTCATTTTTAATTTGAGTGTCAGCGCCTATGCTGGTTATATTTTCATCAGAGCGGTACTCTGCTACAAGAGTCCCCTTTTCTCTGAATTTGCCTGTGTAATCTCCGATAGAAACCCTTTGAACATCAAAGAGTTTCGC
>CAZXPD010000077.1:0-6920 GCA_964643065.1 uncultured Gammaproteobacteria bacterium
TTTTTTTACAAAACCAAACCAAAATCAAAAATAAACACAGAACATTTTATTCGATCGCATCTTCTACTTCATATCTTCAGTATTCATGTTAATTTCATTAAGGTTTCAATTAAGATTTTGCTGTCTTTCGAAAAATTATATTTATTTTTCACTGCATTAAAGCCGTTATTACCTTTTCCCGATAAGCAGTTTTTGTCTTTTAAAACATCTAAAACAAGGTTTTTTAAAGACTCGGCATCGCCTGAATTATATATCCAACCGCAGTTTTCTTCTTTAATAATTCGCTTAACAGGATTAATATCAGTTGAAATTACGGGCAGAGCGCATGCCATATAATCAAACAGCTTGTTCGGCAATGTATAGTCAGTCAAATCGGATTTAAGGTGCGCAATAACCCCGATATCGGCTTCCCGAATTAAATCATAAAGTCTGCCGTGTTCTATATCACCCAAAAATCTTACATTATCGAGCCCCAAATCTCTTGATTTTTGTTCAAGTTCTTGCCGTGCTTCGCCGTCACCCGCAATTATAAACTCCACCGGCGCATCAGTAAGATTTGCCGCGGTTTCGATTACGGTTTCAATTCCCCTGAATTTTGCTTCCAGTTTGCACGTGTAGATTATTTTAAGGGTATCATCGAGTTTCTTTTCTTTGGAAATGGGCTCTTCGGGCTGAATGCAGGGAGTATTTGATACCACGCCGATTTTGTCGGGATTTACTCCGTAACTGCGGACAAATCTTTCTTTCTGTTCCTGTACGACAACAAACACAAAATCAGAGTTTTTAACCGTTATTTTCTCAATAAAATCGAACCATTTCAGTTTGTACAGCAAAAATCTTGAAATCGGATTTTTGCCGTATCTTTCAGGCAGCTCTTTTATCATTGCGGGATAATGTTCGGCAATATCGGCAACAACGGGGATTTTGTGTTTTTTGCCGATTTTTAAAGCAAGAGGAGCAAGAGGGATATCTCTGACCATAATTACATCAGGATTTATTTCTTTTACCTTGTTTTCAACATGACTGCTCCAAAAGGGATTAATATACATAGGAAAACTGAGCAGGTTGAGGAGTTTTGTATTTTTAAGGAAGTTTTTAAACCTGTGAATATGGAGTTTTTTCTGATTTTCATAAACGGGTTTATCTGACAGATTTCGGCAAATTATATGTGTTTCCCAACCTTTTGCCGAAAAAACGTTAATTTGCTTTTCAATTCTAACATCCCAGGGATAATCAGCCTGCCAAATTATTATTATTTTTTTAGGTTCGGTTTTTATTGATGTATTTTTTTGTTTGCAGGTCATAACCTAAATATCCTTGAATATAGCCCGTTAAGTAAACAAACTCTCTGACAAGCGATAGCATAAAGGTGCAAAATCCGTCGGATTGTTTTATGAAATAAAAAGCTGCCGCCGCAATAATAAAGGCGGTAATAATTCCGGAAATACTTATTAATGTGAGAACCGGAGTTAAATAAACCAATATCCTTACTAGCGCCCTTAACAGAAGTTTATGGTTAATATTTTCAAAACCGTCGCCTAATGCATATTTATAAATCAGTCTTGTGTAATCTTTTAAATTATCCTTAACTTCCCAGCTGACAAAAGCTTCCCCCGCAAAATAAAAACTGCCGAATTTTTCTTTAATTTTCAGGTCAAATAAAGTATCTTCTGCCGTCAGATAAGTTTCGGGATATTTGCCTGCTTTTAGCCAGGCTGATTTTGTAAATGCAACCGAACGCGATGACGGAAGAAAATCATCGGGATTGTCAAAAGTTCTCTCTTCATTTGGGAAGATATTCGGGTATGCGCATTTTTGAAATCTTGTTTCGGCTATCGGCTTATACCATCCTGCAACTGCTGCTACATCAGCATCTGTAACAAAAGGCTCTGTGATTTTTTCAAACCAGAATTTATCAATTTTGCATCCCGCATCCGTAACGGCTATTATTTCGTTTTTGGCGTTTTCGATTGCAAGGTTTCTTCCTTTTGCGACAGGTGAGGGTGAATATTTTAAATTGCAGGTTCTATCTATTATCAGTTTTATAGTGACGTCAATTTTTTTATTCTTTATGAAATCTTCTATTTTTTCGACTGTACCGTCCGTTGAGCCCCCGTCAACTATTATGACCTCGTCGGGCAATAGAGAAAAATCTTTTAAAGAATCAAGAAAATCCCCTATTGAGTCAATCTCGTTATAGACGGTTGTTATTAAAGAGGCTTTTATGTTCATGAAATTTCCTCATTTACGGCATTGTTCATTATGTAAATTTTTAGTATCAAAGCCAAAAGCACTCCTATTATGAGGTTCATTTTTGATGTCCAGTTGTTTAACAAAATAAGGGGCATAGAACAGGCCAAACCTATCGAGAAACTTTTCAGGTAAACGTCTTTTATATAAAATTTAGCACATTTATACGTTTGAACAAGAATATTTGCAAAAATGTATAAGTATAATAAAAGTCCGATTAAACCCATTTTTAAAAAAATATTCAAGAACGTGTTGTGAGGCTTAAAAAATCTGCCTGAAATAATTTCCTCCTCGGGATAATCTCCCTTTGTTAAAGAAAAAGGAGGTGTGCGGTATTTGAAATCAAACGATGCGCCAAGTCCTTCTCCCCATAAAAATGTTTTTCGTTCGGTAAGTTTTTTGCTTATATTTACAGCCTCCAAAATTCGCACCGACGATGAATGATTTTCATCGCTGATTTTTCCTGAGAAAGTTTCCGGAATTGTTTTTGCCATTATTTCAAAAACTTTAAAAGCCTCCGGTCTTACTAAATAAGCGCCGGTAAAAGTCAAAGCCGTAACAAGAACCGCCGAAATTAAAGCTTTTCGTTTGAGTTTAGCCGGAAGAAAACTTAAAAAAATCAAAAAACCGATAAAAGTTGTCACCCATGCCATCCTGCCGGCAAATACAAAAAGGTTAAAAAATCCTATAAATGCAAGTAAAAAATAAAAGAATTTTTTTGCGGTTAATCCTTTATTTTCGTTATTGATAAGCAAAGCAGAAAAAACAAATATCAAAAGTATTTGAAGAACTTTTCCCGATTCGTACGTAACCCTTAACGCTGTTCCCCAGTTGTAACCTGCTCCGATAAGATACTGAACAAACCATACAAAGCTTTTTGCGCTTATTGCAAGAAGAAGTATCCAAATAAACATATTTAAATCTTTTTTATCTTTTATAACCGTTGCCGTCAGTCCGAAAAAAGTCCCCAAATACAGTAAAGGAGATAAATCACTTATGTAAGCCCTCGGAAATAGAAATATATTAGGCAAACCTATTGCCGCTGCAGCGGAATAAAGCAAAATCAGATAAAAAACGCTTCTGCCTATAAACTTGGAAATTCGAAAAGAATTATTTTTATTAAATATTAATTTATAAATTAAAACAGCTAAAATCAAAAATAAAAGCAAATATGTGAAAAAATGAAAAATCGGAATACTGCCGAAGCTGAAATTCAGCACCGAGAAAAAGTCCTTTTCTCCCGAATAGATGTTTTTCGATAAATCATCGGATAAAATTACAAACGGTAGAAGAGCAAAAAAAGCTTTTTTAATGTCAAATAAAGCGTATATCAAAATAACAAGCAATATTGCGGCATTTAGAATTCCGCCTGACGCACCGGCTCTATAACTGATAAAATCAATAAAAATATATGCCAAAACAAAAAATAAAAATCCCAGGAACAATTTAGAAGTTTTAGGCTCGTATTGTTCGGTTTCCGACAAGAATTTGCCTTTATTTAAATCAAAAGCCGAATCTGATGTCATTTTTTATTTAATTTCACAATTATTAAGATAGACCTATCTTTACATTAATTATGTCTGATTTCAAATATAAAAATCAGCAATCAGCCGATTTGTTTTCAAAAACATTATTCCCCTGAGAGTCTATTGCAACTATCAGTGGAAAGTCCTTAATATGGTATTCAAAAATTGCCTCTGAACCGAGCTCTCTGTATGCATGGATATTTGCCGACACTACATACTGGCTCAGCAGACAACCTGCTCCGCCAGAAGCGGTAAAGTAAATACCTCTGTTCTTTTTGAGACATTCGACTACTTCATCAGATCTCTCGCCTTTGCCGATTGTTGCAAGAAGCCCTAAATCATACAGGGGCTGGGCAAATTTATCCATACGGCGCGCGGTTGTTGGTCCGGTCGGACCAACTGGTTCATTGCCGAGCGAAGGACACGGACCCGTGTAATAAATGATTTTATCTTTTATACTTATGGGAAGCTCTTCTTTTTTATTCAGAGAAGCGATGATTTTTTTATGCGCGCTGTCTCTTGCCGTATAAATATGCCCGCTGAGCAGGACTTTATCTCCGGCTTTGAGGTTTCTTATTCTCTCGGCTTCGTCCGTATTTATGCTGATAAATCCTTCATAATTATTTTCAATATGCTCAAATTTTGACTGGAAGTTCTCAAAGTCATATTTGATTTTGCTTTCGGAAATTTCCGCGCTTGCATGCCTAAGAGCATGACAGCTTATGTTTATCGCAACGGGAAGAGATGCCACATGTGTAGGAAAATCAAGAATATTTACCCCAATCACCGTAGAATTTCCGCCAAATCCGCCCGCCCCGATTTTCAAATCATTACATTTTTTCATGATTTCAAGGCTGAGTTTGTCAAAGGGATTAGTTTGAGCTGAAACTATCAGTTCATCTTCGGTTTTTATTTCTTTCAAAAGAGCCTTTTTGGCAAGAACTGCCGAGTATTCCATTGTACCGCCAACTCCAATCCCCAGAACCAGCGGAGGGCATGCCTTAGCTCCGGCGTTTTTAACGACTTCAAGAGCAAATTCAATTATTCCCTGAATTCCTGCGGCAGGTTTGAGCATTTTGAAAGAACTGTGGTTTTCGCTTCCTGCTCCTTTAATCATAAGAGATATTTTAAGAGAATTTCCCGGAACTATCTCCGTGTGAATAACCGCAGGGGTGTTTGTATCAGTGTTTTCACGCTCAAAAATTGGATTTTTTACGAGCGATTTTCGAAAAGCACTTTCTTTATATGCTTTTTCTATCCCTGTATTTACTGCTTTTTCGATTGTATCGCCTTCAATTACCGCTTCCTGTCCAATTTCAACAAACACGACAAGCATGCCCGTATCCTGGCAAATCGGTCTTGACAGGTGCGCGGCAATTTTAAAGTTTTGCAGGTTTTGCTTAAGGGTTTCCTTTGAATTGGTTTGCGTTTCATGGACGTAAGCAAGAACAAGAGCGTTATATATGTCTTTGGGTATGTAAATATTTGCCTGCCTGCAAAGGTTATAGACAGTCTGAGAAATCTTTTCGGATTTTATTCTTGTGATGTTTGGTGCCATTTTTTTAAAAATTTATAGGGATGTTATTTATTAAATCATAACATTGAAAAAATTGAATTCTGAAATTTGGTAAAACATAAAATTAATTCCGTTATTGTTCATTCAAATAACTTTTTGGGTTTTTGGATGCAATTAGTTATAATAGTATTGAATAGTTAAATGGATTTAGGAAATTATGTCTAAATTAAAAATACTTCAGTATGGGGATAAAATTCTAAGAACGCCATGCAAGGAAGTTCAGAAGTTTTCAAATAAAATTCAAAGCCTTATTGATGACTTATTTGACACTATGTATGCGCAAAACGGCGTCGGACTTGCCGCTCCGCAGATAGGACATAATTACAGAATATTCGTTATAGATACTGCGGGTGAAAATGAGCCGCGAAATCCGATGGTTTTCGTAAACCCCAAAATCATTTTAAAAGCAGGCGCATTTATGAGCTACGAAGGATGTTTAAGCTTTCCCGAAACTTATACAAACGTCAGACGCTACGCGGATATAACTGTCAGAGCAAAAGACAGAAAAGGCAGAACTTTTACTGTGGAAGCAACTGACGGATGTTTGCTTGCGCGGGCAATTCAACATGAAAATGACCACCTTGACGGTATATTATTTATTGACCACGCACGCAACCGCTTTGTGACGGATGAAGAGCTTGCTTTAAAAGGTTTGCCTCCGATTGATCCTGATTATTTATTAGAGGAAAATGAACTTGAAACTCTGATACAGGAGCAGGAAAAACAGCAGTTAGAAAAGGCTTTGCAGGAACAAAAAACAAAAAAAGAGACGCAATGAAACTGGTTTTTTTAGGAACGGCAGAAATAGGCGTTCCTTCACTGGAATATTTCATAAATAAAGACGATATTGAAGTTTTATGCGTTGTAACCCAACCGGACAGACCTTCGGGAAGGGGTTATAAGCTTACCTCTTCGCCTGTTAAACAAACAGCCGAAAAACACGGCTTAAAGATTTTTCAGCCCGAATCGATAAGAAAAGATGCCGAATTAATAAAAACACTGAAAGATTTAAAGCCTGATTTCTTTATAACAATAGCTTTCGGACAGATTTTAAACGAAGAAGTCCTCTCGATTCCAAAGTACGGAACAATAAACCTTCATGCTTCCTTGCTCCCTAAATACAGAGGTCCAAATCCAATTCAGAGGGCAATCGTAAACGGCGAAAAAGTCACCGGAGTAACTGCGATGCTGACCGATATCGGTATTGATACGGGTGATATCCTTATAAAAGAAGAAATTAAAATTACCGAAAATATGACTTCAATTGAGCTGACACAAAAAATGTCGGCTCTTGGAGCTGAAATACTTTACAAAAGCATGACCGGGCTGATAAATAAAACTATAACCCCTGTTAAACAGGATAATCAACAGTCTACACAAGCGCCGAAATTTAAAAAAGAGGACGGCAAAATTGATTTTTGCCAAAGCAGTCTTACCATTCATAATAAAGTCAGGGGCATGCAGCCGTCGCCGGGGACTTTTTGCAATTTCAAAGGCAGTTTGATAAAAATTCTCGAAACCGAAATTCAAAAGAATAATAAAGAAAAAATTAACAGCGAGAAATGCGG
>CAZXPD010000078.1:0-6612 GCA_964643065.1 uncultured Gammaproteobacteria bacterium
CAGTCACCGACATTATCACCTACGTTATCTGCAATAACGGCAGGGTTTCTCGGATCATCTTCAGGTATTCCTGCTTCTACTTTTCCGACGAGGTCAGCGCCGACGTCAGCTGCTTTTGTAAATATTCCGCCCCCAAGTCTTGCAAATACGCTTATTAAACTTGAACCGAATGCTAAACCGATGAGGGGCTTAACTGCTTCTTCAACGGAGTTGGGGAAAAATGTCCTTGTAATTGCATAATATCCTGCAACGCCTAGAAGACCGAGACCGACAACCATAAGACCGGTAACGGAACCGCCTTTAAACGCAACGTTTAGAGCTTTTGCCAAACCGCCTGAAGCTGCCTGAGCTGTTCTGACGTTTGCTTTAACGGAAACGAACATACCGATGTAACCGGCTAATGCGCTGAAGCCTGCTCCGATAAGGTATCCTACTGCAACAAGCCAGCCATACTGCCAGCCTTTTTGCAGACCAAATACGACCAGCAAAATTGTAAATAATACAAATGCAGCAACTGCTATTGTAGAATACTGTCTGTTCATGTAGGCTTTAGCGCCTTCCTGAATATAAGATGCAATTTCCTGCATTTTTGCTGTTCCTGCATCCAACTTCAGGATTGAACTTCTCAAAACCAAGCCGTAGACAATTACCAGAGCTGCGCTGGCAATAGCCACAAAGAGATAGTAGTCTGTAAGACCATGGAAATTAAACATAGACCGTAGCTTCTCCTTTATAAACTTTATGTGTAACGTGAATAGGTTTTATAATCGCTTCAAGTATAACATAGATAAGAAAATTGATTAAATTATTTTGCTTGTTAGGATTAATATTTAAAACCTAATTAATCTTTTCTTTTTATTCTTGCAATGAAAAACCCTTCAATATTGTGTTTAGAAGGCAAAATTTGAATAAACCCATCATCTTTTTCGGATTTCAAAGGCAAATACGGCATAATTTCGTCAAAATTATAGTTTTTGTTTTCTTTTATAAATCGCTTTATGAGGAGCTCATTTTCTTCCGGTTCGATACTGCAGGTTGAATAAACCAATACACCGCCTTTTTTCAGATATTTTGAAACATTTAAAAGAATGCTGTACTGAATTTCGGCAAGATTTTTTATGTCTTTCTCTGTTTTTTTATACCTTGCGTCGAATCTTTTTCCAAAAACCCCGGTATTAGAGCATGGAGCATCTATCAAAATTCTATCGTACTCAGTATCAGATGAAAATTCTACCGCATTCGCAAAAATTTTTTTAACACAGCTTATGCCCAATCTTTTGCAGTTTTCTTTAATTTTTTCAATCCGTTTTAACGAAGAATCCATAGCCGTAATGCTGCCTTTGTTATTTATCAACGATGCTATATGTGCGGTTTTGCCTCCTGGCGCCGCACAAACATCCAAAATCCTATCATTTTCTTTCGGCGACAAAACTATTGAGGCAAAAACAGACGGAATCCCCTGAATCGACCAGTAACCTTCATTGTACCCGGCTAATTCGGTAATTTTACCCTGATGAGCTATATTTAAACATTCTGTGCAAAGCTTATTTTCAGAAAACTCAATTTTATTCTTCCCGAATAATTCTTTCAATTTTTCCTTGGTTATTTTCAAAGTATTAATTCTCAGGGTTAATTCAGGGATAAGATTATTGTATTCGCAAATTTTTTCGGTTTCTGCAAGTCCGTAATTCTTTATCCACTTTTTAACAAGCCATTGAGGGTGAGAATACTTAATACTCAAAGCAAGCGCGGGATTTTTATTTATATCGGGGTATTGTATAGAGTCTTTTTCTCTCAAATATTTTCTTAAAACAGCGTTAACAAAGCCGGACTGTTTTTTGCCTTTCTTTTTTGCCGTTTCGACGTAGCTGTCAAGCACGGCATAATGGGGAGTTTTCAAATACTCTATTTCATAGAGGGCAAGTCTGAGAATATTTCTTATTTGAACTTCGATATTTTTGATTTTTCTGTCGGAAATATTTTCAATAATATAGTCCAGAGTAAGTTTTCTTTTGATTGTTCCCGAAACAAGAGCATGAAACTCTCCAATAAACTCTATATTATAAGAATTCATTACTTCGGAAGCCTGTCTGTCCTTTTCAAGAATTTCTGTTAATGCTTTTATGGCATAAGTTCTTGTGTTCAACTTTTTTATTCCTATTACTTTTGAAAAAAGTCTGATTTAACGATATAATATAAAGTTAGTCCAAAATAAAAAGAAAAACCATTGTAACATTTTGTAAAACTTTACCTCTAAACATGGCAATTTTTTTTTTGAGGGACGTTAAACATATAGGAATAACTTTAAAATAATTGTATATAATATAGCGCTAAATAGGCGAAGGGAGAAAAATATGATACCAAAAGTCGGTTTAATGGAAGTTCAAACAGCTGAATTAAAAAAATCAAACGTTGCATCAAATGCTTTAAGACTGAACTGCGAAGGCGACGAATGCAGTTTTGCAGGATCACAGGCAGTACCTCAAAAAGCAGAAGCTAAACAAGGCGGATTGAGCTGGGTTAAAGTCGGTCTTGCATCAGCAGTCGGTGCAGGATTGGGTTATGCATACTCAAAATTTGTTTTGCCTTTACAAAATAAAAAATGGGCAGAATTAGGAGTTGAAGACTTAAGAAGTGCTTTAACAACAGCAGTAAATAAGATGTCAGCGAAAGAATACGCAAAGATTAGAATTCCAGTTGAAGATATCAAATACCCTTTAACCTTAATGGATATTGAACAAGGAATTCGTGAAGAAATTAAAACGGCAAAAGCTGCCGGTGATGGGGAATTAGTCAATAAGTTGATTAAAAGCCTTGATTCCGAAACAGTAGATTCTATCTTGAAATCAACTAATGAAGCACTCAAAGAAGAAGGCGGCAGTGCAAAGGCAATTGCAGAAACCAGAAGAAAGAATTTTGCAAAATATGTAAAACCTGAAGAACTTGCAAAATACAAAGCTGAATTTGTTGAAAGTCTCAAAACAATGGAATCAAAAGATTTATTAGCTTTAGTTAACAAAATGACCAGCTCTAAGAAAGGAATAATGGCTGTAGGCGCAGCAGTTGTCGGTCTTGGTTATGTAGCATACGAAAAGTTCGTAAAAAAAGCATAATTCAAGCAAATTAATAAACAAAAATTTAAAGAGCCTGACTGAAAAGTCAGGCTCTTTATTATAGATTGTCATTCTGAGGCACAAGCCGAAGAATCTCAATTATTGGCTAAGCTAAACGGCTCTTGAAACTTTCATTGTTCCGGTAATTATACCTGCGAAGCTGTCTGCTTCAAGACTTGCTCCGCCGACAAGTGCGCCGTCAATGTCTGACATGGACATTTGCTCCTCGATTGTCGAAGCCTTCACGCTTCCGCCGTAAAGAATTCTTGCGGCATCTGCGGATGTTCTGTCATAAAGGTCTGCAATTGTGGTTCTAATCATTTTGATTACTCTGTTTGCTTCAACCGAGTCGCATGTTTTTCCTGTTCCGATAGCCCAAATCGGTTCATAGGCAAAGACCATTTTGGAGATGTCTTCTTTGCTTATCCCTTTAAGAGCTTCTGTTATTTGTGTTGAAATATGAGAGTCGGTTATACCGGCTTCTCTTTGTTCTAAACTTTCTCCGCAGCATATTATGGGAATGAGTCCGTGACCTAAAACAGCCTTTGTTTTGAGGTTGACTGTTTCGTTGGTTTCGCTAAAATACTCTCTTCTTTCGCTGTGTCCGATAATAACATATGTGACACCTATATCTTTAAGCATAGGAACGGAAACTTCGCCTGTATATGCTCCGCTGTCTTTATAATAACAGTCTTGAGCGCCGAGAAAAATGCCTTTTCCTGTTTCGATTGCATTACCTACGGATACAAGCGAGGTAAATACCGGGCAAAGAACGACTGTCGGCATAATATCCTTATCTAAGTCCATAAGCTTGATTTTAATGTCTTCAGTTAAGCTTACTGCTTCGTCAACAAGTTTGTTCAATTTCCAGTTGCCTGCGATAATGGGTTTTCTCATTTTCGTTACCTCATTTCTTTCTAAAAAATAATATTTTTTACTGCCATTATTCTAAGACAAACAAAAAAGCGGGGATACCCCCGCTTTTGATAAGTGTTAGAATTATAAGCTCTTTGCGACAAATACAACACATTCTGAAAGTCTTGTGCTGTAACCCATTTCATTGTCATACCATGAAAGGACTTTAATCATTTTGTCGCTGATAGCCATAGTTAATTTGGAATCGATACTGCTGCTGTAATGTGAACCGATAAAGTCGGTGCTTACAAGCGGTTCGTCAACGTATTGAAGAATGCCTTTTAATTCGCCTTCAGCGGCTTTCTTCATGGCTGCGTTAACTGCTTCTGCGCTTACAGGTTTTTCTGTTGTAACCGTAAGGTCAACAACGCTTACATCCGGCACGGGAACTCTGATTGCAAAGCCGTTTAGTTTTCCTTTGAGTTCGGGAATTACTAAACCGATAGCTTTTGCGGCGCCGGTTGATGTCGGAACCATATTAAGCGCGCCTGCTCTTGCTCTTCTTAAATCACTGTGACCTGCGTCAAGAATTCTCTGATCGCCTGTATAAGCGTGAATTGTTGTCATTAAACCTTCAACAATTCCGAATTCTTCCATAAGAACTTTTGCGATAGGTGCAAGACAGTTTGTTGTGCAGCTTGCCATTGAAATTACGTTGTGAACTGCCGGATTATAAGTTTTTTCGTTAATTCCGAGGCAGATTGTAACGTCTTCGTTTTTAGCCGGAGCTGAAATAATAACTTTTTTCGCGCCTGCTTCTATATGTTTCTTGGCAAGATTTGCATCGGTAAAGAAACCTGTTGATTCAACGACTACTTCGACGCCGAGAGCTTTCCAAGGAAGGGCGGCAGGATCTTTTTCCGAATAAAATTTAATTTTTTTGCCGTTTACTGATATTCCGTCAGCTTCAGCTTTAACATCAGCTTTTAATGTTCCCATTACGGAATCATGTACCAATAAGAAAGCGGCTTGTTCGGGTTTTAATCCCGGATCGTTGATTGCCACATAATCTACTTCGTTGAATGTGCCGTTTTGAAGGGCTGCTCTTAAAGTGTTGCGTCCGATTCTTCCAAAACCGTTTATCGCAGCTTTAACCATTTGAATTACCTCATATTACTAATAACTACTAATAAAGACATGACAATATATAGATTAAACATAACAATATATCAAGTAGTTAAGTATTCTTATTTTTATATGGCAATCAAAGAATCAATCACAGCAAGCATTTCAGAAGCTCTTTTTTTGAAGCTGTGATATTTGAGGACTATGTTCTTTCCGTTAAAGGCTATTTCATCTCTTAATTCTTTATTATTAAGGTACTTACTGATTTTACCGATTAAATCATCGCTGTTTTCATAAAACACCAGCTCTTTATCCGATTCAAAATACTCAGCCGTATCTTTTTTATAATCCGTAAGTAAAAACCCTCCCGAAGCAAGAACTTCAAGGACTCGGTAGTTCATACTACTCAATCCCTGCTCCATTGTGATATTCAAAACTATTTTGGAGTTTGCATAGACTTCTGCCAGTTCTTTTTCGGTATTTAAAAAACCTTTAAAGCTCTTGATATAACTCTCTAACTGTTCATCCGTAAGCAGCTTTTGCTCTTTTATTTCGTTAACGCTTTTTTCAAAATGTTTATCATACGAATAAATGCTTAATTCATCAGGAAAATGCTTAACAATTTCGCATAAAATGTTTATTCTTCGCTCTGTTAAAGGTCTTCCGGCAAAAAGAATGCCGTGTTTTTTGCTTGTATTTATATCAACCGAATAATCTTCGGGATTAACCGCCAGAGGAAGGTAAAAAGCCTTGTTTTTAAAGTCATTTAAATAATTTCTGTCCCAACAAAAAACAATTCCGTCAGTTTTTGAAAGCTTTTCGGGCAGTGAATTATCTCCCGAAAGCGAAAAATTGTCATTTGGATTGTCCGCAAAGTAATGTATCTTTGGGACGTCAAATCTGTCAATTACGTTTGTTGCGGTTTGATTTATCAGATGTGAATAGTCGTATCCTATTATCAAATCAGGAGAAAATGTATTTATTGCATCATAATCAAGCTCCCGGACATCTAAAAGAAGGGATTTAAAGCCCAATTCTTCAAAGCCTTTTAAAAAGCCTTTTATTATCAGCGCGCCGGCAATGCTTACAGGACTTACAAATAATATTTTAGAACTTCTGTTTATAATAAGCTCCACAGTTAATTGATTTCTTATTTTTGATTATATTCTTTTTTTGGATTTATTCAAAAATTTGATATGAACAGTTCCATGATGTACTTTGATTTTTTGTAAAAAAACATTGAATTTTGCATCCCATTTGCAGCCTTTTTGCAACCTTTTTTGTAAATGCTGTTATATTCAAATCGCCCTTTGAGGCTGTGTTTATAAGGAAATTGGTCTCTTATCATAATTTTTGTAACCTTTTATATATTTTATTGCAGTTGATACTGCTGATATTGTTATTATAGCAGGGTTTGGTGCGTCCAAAGGTCCCCTAATTGTAGCCGTTTGGCTACAGTTTAAATTTCCCACCCGCCCGCCCATAGGAATATAAGGGGGCTGTCGCCCCCTTGTGAGTC
>CAZXPD010000079.1:0-6531 GCA_964643065.1 uncultured Gammaproteobacteria bacterium
AAACTATCTTCTCAAGAACCCTTTTTATTTCCTGAATAAACTTATTCCAGTAATACTCCTGTGATTCTTTTTTGCTCACAAGCGGAGTAACAACCGAAGTTCTCAAAACTTTTATGTACTGTACGTCTTGAACCCAGTCTGTAAGATTAATACCTAATTCTTGAACGGCTTTATTTATCGCATCGCCGTAAATATCATAATGAAGCTCGGTACTGCTTATGAAAAACTCATGAGCAGGTGTGACTTTATCAAGATGATATGAAAACTCCTCTAAAAGCTTGTCGTTAAATTCATTCATTGCCATTAAAGACCTATTCCCAATTGGATTAAACACATACAGCAGTATGTCAAGGTCAGGAATGTTCAGAACTCTGCATTCTACTCCTTTAAACCCGGTGTTTCTCAGCAGGTCATAGAGAAGATGAGCATTTTGCACAGGACCTGATATTATTCTGCCGTAGCCGTTTTTATTGAGAGGTATTATTTCATGGGCAAGCCAGCAGGCGGCGGCTGATGCGCCGGGCTTGGATCCTTCAAGAATGTAGCCGCCTATATAAGCGTCATCATCATCTGCCTTGGTTGTATTGTTGATATAAGGAGCTTTGCACATGGTTGCAGGTTTGACTCTTTTGTCTCTGTAAACCACAGCTCCTGCAGGATAAGGAATATACCCGAGTTTATGCGGGTCAACGGTAACGGAATCGACTTCCTCAACAGCTTTATATGCGTTATAAACTTCTTCTGAAGGCCATTTAAAGAATTTAGAACCCTTGAAATCTTTTCTTACATCATCAAGCTTTCTGAAAGTTTTGCTGTCCTTTTCGATAAAAATGCTTCTTGGATAACCGCCGTAAGCGGCGTCAATGTGTATCATGAACGATGAATTACATTCTTTTTCGTACCAGCGGCGAATTTCGACAATTTTGTCAACGGGGTCAATCGAACCGCATTCGGTAGCTCCGACAATACCGACAACGGCGAGAACGGGGATTTTTTGCTCATAGAGTTTAATGAGTTTTTGTTTTAAGTCATGAGCATCCATCCTGAAATTGCTGTCAACTTTGACATGTTCAATGTTGCTTCTGCCTATGCCGAGGATTTCAGCGGCTTTAGGCCAAGAATAATGCTTTGATGCAGGGATTAAAACTTTGCCGACAGGTATTGCATGCATTCCGGAATGTGAAATATTTCTTTTGTCCTTATAAACATCTTCCTGAATATTAAAACCCCAATCAAAAGAGAAAAACCTGAATGTTAAATCAGACAGCGATTCCGGAGAAAGAGACAGCAGAGTATAATCATCCTTTATTTCGGAAATATCTTTAACCTGTCCGTTGGGAAGCTCTACATCCATTCTTTGCCCATATTTTTGAACAAGGTCTTTAACTATCAGCGGGAAATATTTGTGATTTCTGATTACCCATAGCGCTTCAATGTTTGCGACAGTTCCGCCGCTTGTAAGATGTGCCCAAGATTTAGAGGAATCAAATCCCATCATATCTGCAAGGTCTCTTCCTACTTCAATTTCAAGATTAGAAGTAACGGGAGAAGTTTCATAACCGACGTTATTGGGATTGTAAAGCATCGTTGAAAAATACCCGATAAATGCCGGCATAAGAGTATCAGCCGTCATATGTCCCAAATATCTCGGGGAATGAAACGGAACTGACTGTTTTAACTTTGCCAGGAGCTCATAAAACTTTGCCTGAAAATCATCAACTGTTTTCTCGTAGCCTTCACTCCTTTTGTCACGGTTACTCAACGAAAGCGGATCTTCGGGATGAAAATTTCTCCTCCAAAAAGTATGGTCCCTGAAAGATTCCAGAATTAACTTTTCGAATATTTCTGAATTTTCAGCTTTCGAACCTAAAAACAAGGCGTTTATATCAAGGTTTTCGCTCATATATTTTGTCCTTTAAATATTTCAATTCCCGAACTTGTGCCAATTCTCGAAGCTCCTGCATTTATTAATTCTGCCGCGATTTTATAATCTCTTATGCCGCCGCTGGCTTTGACTTTTAAACCCAGTTTTGAAACGGCGTCAAACATTATTTTGACATTTTCTGAGGTCGCGCCTTTACCGTTTTTTACAAAACCCGTTGAGGTTTTTACAAATTCCGCTCCCGCATCTGCCGCAATACTGCAGGCTTTAATAATTTCGTCTTTATTTAATAAATCCGTTTCGATTATTACTTTGACAGGTCTTTCTTCTGCGGCTTGAACAATGTTTTCTATTTCATCCGAAACGATTTTGTAGTCAGCGCTTTTAAAAGCCCCGATATTCATAACCATGTCAAGCTCGTCCGCTCCGTCTTCAAGGGCATGCAGAGCCTCGCATTCTTTAACGCAGAGTTTGTTCATTCCGAGCGGAAAACCCACAACGGTAATGACCTTAACGGGACTGTTTTTTAAAAAATTTCTGCATTTTTTGACAAAAAACGGATTAACGCAAATACCCAAAAAACCGTATTTAATTGTACTCTCAAGGTTTGTTTCGATGTCCTTATAACTCGCCGCAGGATTTAATACGGTATGTTCTATATAATTTTCAATGTTTTTTATAAGGTTTTCCATTAAATGCAGAACCGTTTTTACAAAACAATTCTATTACAAAATCATTTTGAACTGATTTGCCTAATTGCCGAATAAATTTTTAATGAAATCAGCTATAACGCCAAAGCCGTCGAAAGATTTTAAAATAAATGCCGCTTTTTTTGCTTTTACTTGAGACTCCAGCCCTTGATTTGCGGAAAGCATTGCTATTTTTGATGCAGGCATACCTTTTTCAAGTGCTTTGTCAATTATTATTAATCCGTCGCCTTTGGTTGAAACATCACCGTCAGTTATTAATGCGTCAAACGTATTTGTCTCAAGTTCTGAAACAGCATCTTTGAAGTTGTCTTTTAGAGTTAGTTCAACAGAATCGCCCTGATTTGGAGCTTCTTGAATCATACGGGAATATAATGCCGATACGCCGTTATCATCTTCTACATAAAGAACTTTTTTTGTTGCGGAAAAATTTATGTAAGCAGAATTGGAAAACATTAATGATTGCAATTTCATCTATATTATCCTTTTTTATTATCTGTACATGGCATTAAAATAGCTAAAGATTAAAAATTGCCACCATAAAGTATTTCAGTTTACAATTCTTTACAGATAGTAAAAGCAGGTAAAAAATGTATTTAGTTGACAGCGAAAATCCTAAAAAATACAGTTCGGTTTCTGATGCGTTATCCAAATTAACAGATGAAATAAAATATAAAATCACAGAAACTGAAATAATCAAAGTAGAAGACTGCCTTTATAGAGTTTTGTCTGAAGATATAACCGCAATTCATAACCTCCCTTTATGTTCAACTGCACTCATAGACGGTTATGCCGTGAATTCGAGAGATATTGCTCTTGCTGATACGGAAAATCCCGTTATTTTAAAAGTTATTAAAGAAAAAGAACCCGAAACCGAAAAATGTCCCGCAAATAAAATTTCTTGCGGTCAGACAATTAAGATTTCGACAGGATGCCCTTTGCCCGAGAATGCTGATGCCGTTGTAATGCCGGAATATACCTCTATTGAAAAAGGAAAAGTAAAAGTTTTTAGAAGTGTTTTATCAGGTGAAAACATTGCCAAACAAGGTGAAGACATTCTTAAAGGTGAGGTTTTTATAATCAAGGGAAGAAAAATAAGACCGCAGGATCTGGGCGGTATAATGGGACTTGGCTATAAGGAAGTAAAAGTTTATAAAAAACCTTTAGTAGGGATAATTCCAACCGGAGACGAGCTGGTAAGCTATCCGGAAGAAGCCGAATGCGGTAATTTAATAGAAACCAACAGCTGGGTACTCAAAGGACTGGTTGATGAAGCGGGAGGACAGGCTAAAGTTTATCCCATCGTAAAGGATAATCTTACAAAAATAAAAACCGCTTTAAAAAAAGCCTTAAAAGAAACCGATGTAGTTCTCATTCTCGGCGGAAGCTCAATCGGCAGCAAAGACTTTACCTTAAAAGCAATAGAGGAAACTGAAAATTCCAAGTTGATTGCAAACGGCATAGCAATGAGACCCGGAAAGCAAACACTTATTTCTATTATTGACGACAAAGCCGTTATAGGACTTCCGGGTCATCCTGTCTCCTGTCTTACGTCATTTCTGGCTTTTGTTAAACCGGTCTTAATCAACATGACAGGCAATCACCGTTCATTTTGGCAGGATATTAAGGATAACGTCAAGGTAAATGCGGTTTTGTCAAAAGACGTTGAATCTCCAAAACACAGAGAAGATTATGTCCGCGTCAGACTAAAAAAACTTCCCAACGGAAGGATTTCAGCATATCCGTATGCGGGAAAATCATCATTGCTCTCGACAATGGTAAAAGCTCACGGGATAATCAAGCTCGGCGTAGATTGCTCCAGGCTATACGAAGGTGACAGAGTTGAGGTTATTCTATTTTGACAGCCTCTTTTTATTTAAAATCTACACTTAGTCAACTAGAAACAATGATTGTTGGGATTTTATGAATGCTCTGATTTTTATTATTCCCTTTATTCTTCTGTTTTTAATATTTAGAAAATTAACGCAATGGCGAGATTCCATCTTGACAGCGTCTGTTTGCTGGGGTGCTTTGGTTGTTTTTATTACGGAACTTCTCAGCATTTTTAGCTTAATTAACTTCAAATTCATTTTTTTAAGCTGGAGTTTGACAGCTTTTGTTTTGCTTTTAGTATGTTTAAAACTTAATAAATTAAATCTTTACAAAAAAACAATTTCTGATTTGGATCCCACTTCTAAAAAAGAATATTTTGGAAAATACCTTGTTTCTTTAATGGTATTAATGATTATAAATATGTTCATGCTTTTGGTAATAGCAGTAATTGCTGCACCAAATAATTATGATTCAATGACATACCACCTAAGCCGCGTATTACATTGGATACAAAACAACAGTGTTGCTCACTATCCGACTAACATAACAAGGCAGCTATACTCGGGAACTTTTGCAGAATATGTAATTTTGCATCTGCAAATTCTCACAAACAGTGACAGATTTGCAAATCTTGTACAATGGTTTAGTTTTGCAGGGAGCTTAATCGGGATTTCTCTTATTGCAAAACAAATGGGCTCTGACATTAGAGGTCAGGTTTTTTCGGCAGTTTTTGCCTCAGTATTGCCGATGGCAATTTTGCAGGCTCCGACTACTCAAAATAACATTGTTGTTGGTCTCTGGCTGGTTTGTTTTATTTATTATTTCTTAAAAATCATCAAATCCGACAGTGAAAAACCGGTTTTAATTTATGCTTGCGCAGCGGGAATAAGTTTAGGTCTTTCATTTCTGACAAAAGGAACGGCTTATGTTATTTCTCTGCCGTTTATAATATGGTTCACATTATCAGCATTTAAAAAATTCAAATTCAATGCCTTTAAGCCTTTGTTAATCATCGGTTTTATTCCCTTAATAATTAATTCAGGACTTTTAATTAGAAATAACGAGGTATTTTCATCCCCCTTTGTATCTAAAGAGCATGCCAAAATGCTTACAAACCAAGTTTTTACCCCAAAGTCGCTCATTTCAGGAATAATCAAAAATGTTAGCCTTAATTTACAAACACCTTTGAATGATATTAACGCTAAAATTTCAAAGCTAACGGGAAAGTTTCACGAGCTCATGGGAATATCAATTAACGACAGCAGAATGAATTTGAATAACGAAAAATTCAGAATTGCCAAATTTTCAGCTTCCGAAGATAATACCGGCAATTTTATTCCTCTGTTGCTAGTATTATTGAGTATTTGCATCTTTTTTAATTTAAAAAATAACGAAAATAAAGCACTTATGCAAAACTATCTGCTTTTATTAACGGCAGGTTTTATTTTATTTTGCTTTTTATTTAAATGGCAGCCATGGGGAGCCAGATTGCAACTTCCGTTTTTTATGCTTATTTCTTCCTTTGCGGGAACAGTTTTCAGTCGCTTTAGAAACGCTAAAATAATCAATATCTTTTTCTTGTTAATTTTGCTGTCAAGTTTTTCCTGGACTTCAGGTATGGATACCAAACGTCTTTGGGGGAAATACAGCATATTTAAAATAAGCAGAAACGACCAGTATTTTGAATGTTTAGACAACAAGACAGATTACATTAATGCTTTAAGAATTCTTGAGACAAAAAACTGCTCAAAAATAGGGCTTTTATCAGGCGAAGACAATATAGAATACCCTCTTTTCGTTATTTTAAGGCAAAAGATAAAGCAGGTCAGAGTTGAACATATCGAAATAACCAACCCGTCCAAAAATATAAGTTCTTCATATTATAATTCCTTCGTTCCCTGTGGAGTTATCAACACAAAAAAACCAAAGCTTTCGTACGTTTATTCTAGAAATAACTTATACAAAAAAATATATACATCCAAAATGGTTAGTGTTTACGAATTTTGCAATGTTAAATAATGTTGAACACAAAATAAATCCTGCCGACGCATAAACCTTGTTTATTGTATAATTGTTTACTTAATAGAGAGTCAAACCGTTTATATTTTT
>CAZXPD010000080.1:0-5807 GCA_964643065.1 uncultured Gammaproteobacteria bacterium
CAATTCTACTTTAATCAATCCTCTTACCGAATTAGCGCAATAAATTGCATTTGCTTCAGTTAGATCTTCAATTTTAATGACTTTTTCAAGACATTCATTTTTTTCCAGCATCTTTTGCCTGAAAATACCGTTTAACAGCCCGCTTTCTAACTGCGGGGTGTATAGTTTACCGTCAATTTCCAAAAAAATATTGCTCCGTGTTCCTTCGCACAACTCTCCCTTTTCATTGAAAAATATAATGTCAAATAATTGTTTTTGTATGATTTCTTTCTGTACTTCCTCATACCACGGACGAAAAGTTGTTTTATATTTCAAAAATAAATTACGGCTGTTGATTTTAGAATCGGAAATCATTATTTTGCTGCTCAAAGTCGTTTCGAGCTTTTTGTATTCAATGCTCGTATTACCTTTATTGTCCAGCAGCAGTCTTATTATGGAATCCTTTTTTTTATCAAAAATTATGCCGGTATTAAATTTAAAGCCGAAATACCTTGCCGAATCACTTAGTCTTTGCAAATGCTCTTTTTGAAATAATATGCTCCCTCCCTTGCACAGCATTGTTTCAATTAATTCAAAATCAGTCGGGTTTTGTTTAATCAAAAAAGAAGATTTTATTTTGCATTCATCCCATTCGTCTTTGGCGGTTGAATCCCATACAATTCCGCTTCCAACTCTGTATTTCCAGTTTCTATCATTTTTTGTTTTTTGCAGAATTCTTATCGGGACACTAAATTGAGTTTTATCAGGAGAAAAATAGCCTAAAGCGCCGCAGTAAATGCCTCTTTTCCCTTCTTCCAATCTGTCAATTATCTTCATTGTTTCAATTTTGGGGGCACCTGTAACCGACCCGCAGGGAAACAATGCTTCAAAAAGTTTCATTGTTGTTACATCATCCCTGAGCTCTCCGGTTACAGTGGATGTCATTTGATAAACCGTTTGATATTTTTCCGTTTCAAATAACTTTGGAACTTTAATTGACCCGATTTTGCAGATTTTGCCAAGATCATTTCTTAATAAGTCAACAATCATAAGGTTTTCTGCTCTATTTTTTCCGTCATTTTTAAGAAGCAGCGAATTATCAATCCCTCCTGTCTTGCCAGTCTTTATAGTCCCTTTCATAGGCTTGGTTCTGATTTTGTTTCCTGCTGTCTCAAAAAACAATTCGGGTGAAAATGAAAGTATTGTTTCATAATCATTTTCTATATAAGCGCAATATTGGGTTTTTTGTAACTTTAAGAGAAATAAAAACAGGTCATAGTCCGAAAGTATTGTTTCCGCTTCACAGTCAAAAGTATAATTTACCTGATAAGTTCTTCCTTCAGCTATGTAGTCTTTTATTTTTGAAATGTTGCTGTCAAACACCTTAAAATCAATTTTGGGATTTACTTTGATGTATGTTCTGTAATCTTTAATTTCAGGTATTTTAAAAATTTTATATTCGTCAAATACCTTAAACCACAGAAGAGGTTTATCACTTGTCACTTTTTTCCCTGAAAAAGCTTTTTCTGCTTCATATCTGATATAACCCACAACATATTTGTTTTTCCTAAGCACGTCGATTTTTCTGAAAGCATCAAATAAATCTTGTGAGTTAAAAGCCGTTATTTCGTTGATATGTGCATCAAAAACTTTGTTTCCAAATACAATCATAAAATTAAGTTTTCAAATGTTCCAAAATCCTTTGAAGCGGTTCGGTTAATGAAGATAAATCGTCTTTTAGAGTATCCCACATAATAGGTTTGTTTATTCCGTCATAATCATGAATAATGATGTTTCTCATACCGACAATTTCATACCAGGGAATTTCGGGGTATTTTTCCTGAAAAGCTTTTGGTATTCTGTTTGCTGCTTCTCCAATAATCTCAAATTTTCTTGCAACTGCGCTAAAAAGCAAATCATCGTTGACAAAATCATCATAAGACTTGTTTTTTGTAAAAATATCTATGGATATGATCGCATCAATCATATCCTGAATAAAATCCGAAAAATCTCTCTTCATATATAAACAACCTCAGAAAGAATTTTTTTGCCGATTTTAGGCTTCAAAGAAGTCTTAATTGCTATGTCTACGTTTTTATTAAAAAGATTACTGAGCATTTCTCTCAATCTGACAAGCTTAAAGAATGTCATTCCTCTGTTAAAATCAAACAAAATATCAATATCGCTTTTTTCAGTTTGCTCTCCTCTGGCAACAGACCCGAAAATCCCCATTTCTTTAACGAAATATTCCCGTTCCAATTGAGGTTTAATTTCTTTTAATTTTCTAATAATATTTTCAGCTTCTGTCATGCAATATACACCGTAAAGTATGTCAATAATAATTTAAGTTTAACATTACAACTAAATTATTGTATCAGTTTATTGCACCCTTTTCAAAAACCCTTCCAAATCCTTAATATCTTCAAGCACATCCTGAGCGCCGTATTCTTCAAGTCTGCCTCTGAGATAATCGCTTTTATCCTGCGGAGGCAAAATCCCTACCGGATGAGCTCCAGCTCCTTTTGCGCAAATCATGTCATCGACGGTATCACCGAAATAATATGCTCTTGTCGGCTGTATAATATCGAGAATATGCTTAATCCCGTATGAATTCGGCTTATGCTTGCCTCTTGGAACGTCTTCCATGGTTATAACCGGACAAAACAGGTCAAAAACCCCTGCTCTTGATAATGCCACTTTAGCTTCTTCCTTCGGTCTTCCGGTAAAGATGGCAAGATCGTACTCTTTGGAAAGCTCTGTCAAAAATTCCCTGTCCAGAAGAAATTCTTCATTTGTTATATAGCCGTCGCCGTTGTTTCCGAAGTAATATTCCTGAAACTTTGATATCAAATCCACCATATCGATTTCAATTCTTTGAGTCTTAAGAAGATGAGCCGTCAAATCCCAGTCATTATTCAATCCGCCCTGATTTTTTGCCTGCTGAATTTCATCCTGTCCTATTTTATCGCCCGAAAAATACTCATATGTCTTTCTGATAGCCATACGATAGGAATTTGCCGTATCAACCAAAACCCCGTCCATGTCAAAAATTAACAGCTCTCTGCTTTGCAGCACATCGAGAATATATTCTGCTTGTTCCGGTGCCGGCAGAGTAATTCTAAAACAGTTTTGAATAACCGAACCGTCATCAAAAAACTTAACTTTTATGCCGTTTTTGAGCAGTTTCTTATAAATAAACTCGGCTCTGTCGCCAAAATCCGCAAATATAAAATTGCCATGGCTTTCGTAAATCTCTTTTGCTATGCCGGATAAGCCCTTGGTCAGTATTTTTTTTGATTCTTTTATCTTAGCTTTTACTTCCTTAAAGAAATTCACGTCATCCAATGCGGCAATTCCGGCTTTAACGGCGAAATTATTAACACTGAACGGACTTATGACTTTTTTAATATTGTTTATATTTTGTATTTCAGAGATTAAATAGCCCAGCCTTATTCCTGCAAGCGCAAAATCTTTGGACATCGAGCGAACGATAATTACGTTCGGGTATTTATACACAAGGTCGGTAAAATTCTCACCCCCGTAGGCACAATAGGTCTGGTCTATTAAAATTATGCTCTCGGGTGCCGCATTAATTATTTTCAAGAGGTCGTCGCGCGAGATAACGTCACCCGTCGGGCTGTTTGGAGAAGTTATTATTATCATTTTTGTCTTCTCGTCAACTGCGGCTAAAAAATCATCAACCGGAAACACCCATTTTTGCTGATAGGGTATCTCTTTAAAATTGCATCCCGTTGTTTTTGCGTACACCTGAGGCATTGTGAAAGTCGGCGTGACCGACAAAACGGTATCTTCTTTATCTACAAACGCGTCAAAAACATACTTGATTGCCTCATCCGCCCCATTGGTCGGAAGGATCATTTTTTTATCGGCATTATTATACTCGGCAAGTTTATTTATCAGCTCACCGTAGGCAGGATAGAGCTTAATATCTTCCTTAGAGACTTTTTTCAGAGCTTCAACAACTTTTGGAGAAGGTCCAAGTACGTTCTCATTAAAGTCCAGCTTCATTATATAATCGGGAACGCTCAGCGGCGGTTCATAACCCACTGCATCGACTAAAGATTTTTTCGGTAATACCATTTTAAATTTCTATTTTTATAAACACATTTATTTAATATTAACATGGAGACTCAAGAAAAATTCAGCTTTTTTTACAATAAACTAAACGCATTAACTAGATTCGTCATGTTGAGTGAAACGAAACATCTCAAGGTCTCTGATAATGAGATTTTTCGGCTATGCCTCAGAATGGCGATGTCAATATATTTAATGCGTTTAGTATAAAATCAAATTTTTCAGTACCCTCATATTCATAATATAATGTTCATAAGAAAAAAAGGCGGTATATTGTGAAAAAAGGCGAAATAATAAAATTAAATATAGACAAACTGGTGCATGGCGGAGAAGGCATCGGCAAATATGACGGAATGACCGTTTTTGTCCCGGACTGTGCTCCGCAAGACGTTTTGGAAGTCAGATTAATTTCCGTTAAAAAGAACTTTGCAAAAGGAACAATAAACAAAATCCTTGAGCCGTCAAAATCCAGACACAAATCAGCCTGTACCCTTTCAGCATGCGGCGGATGCCAGTGGCAGTTTATAGATTACGAGACACAGCTTAACGCAAAGAAAGAAATCACAAGCGAAAATTTGAAAAAAATTGCAGGTGTTGATGTTCCTGTTGTAAAAGTCATTCCCTGCGATTTAAAAACAGGCTACAGATGCAAAATCCAATATCCCGTGGGGCAAACAAAGGTATCAAAAAGGTTTTTAATCGGATATTACAGAAAGATGTCCCACGACATCGTTAACGTGAAAGTCTGTGCTGCGGCAAACGAAACGGTTAATAAAATTACTCAGTTTGTCAGGGCCGAAGCGGCAAATTTCGATATCGACGCATACAACGAAACCCTTCATAAAGGGCTTATACGGCATCTTGTGTTCAGATGTTCCCATTCCGAGGGCAAAATTTTGCTGATTTTGGCAGTAAACAGCAATAAAATAAACGAAAATTTAAAGAATTTCTGCTTTCATCTCAAAGAAAACTTCAAAGAAATAAGCGGAATCCTTGTAAATTTCAATTATCAAGCAACCAACGCAATTTTAGGGCAACAAACAGTGCTTGTTGACGGAGATGATTTTATAACCGAGTCTCTGGACGATAAAAAATTCAAAATCTCAGCAGGCAGTTTCTTTCAGGTCAATCCGACGGTAGCGGGAAAAATTTTTGAAGAAGTAAAAGAAATTATCGGCAAAAATTTCAAAAACCCTTCAGTATTGGATATTTATTCAGGTACGGGAACGTTTTCTATATGGCTGAAAGACATCGCAAAAGAAATCGTTGGCATTGAAGAAAGCCATTCATCCATAAGCGATGCCAATGAAAATCTCAAACTGAATGCCAAAAACTCGGATAAAGTTACTTTTATTGAAGGCAACGCTCTTGATGTTTTGAAAACACTGAAAGAAAGCAAGAAAACTTTTGACGTTGCCGTGCTAGACCCCCCAAGAAAAGGCTGTGAGAGAGAAGTCCTTGAAATTCTTCCCGAAATTGTCAAAAAATCAATAATTTACGTCAGCTGCGACAGCGCGTCGCTGGCAAGGGACATTAAACTGCTCGAAGCTCACTTTACTCCAAAATACGCAGTTGTAGCTGATATGTTCCCGAATACATATCACTGCGAAACGATAGTTTTGCTGGAGAGAAAGTAAATAATTCCTAAAATCAATCTTTAATTGTGGACAAACCGCACAAAATCATTAATTCATATTAATAGATGTGGAAAATATTTACATCGTTGTTCAAAA
>CAZXPD010000081.1:0-5673 GCA_964643065.1 uncultured Gammaproteobacteria bacterium
GGGGGTTCAGTGCAAAGATTTTTTTGTTTTGCATGAGTCGGCAGGGGGGCTGGCTAAATGACTGCTATTCTCAGCCAAAGCTTTTCGACCTGCTACGCAGGTATAGGCGGCTTTGCCGCCTCTCTCGCCCGTGTGTTTTAATAAGGTACTTTTGGTTTTTATAGAAGGGGTTTTTTGTTATTGTGCAATGATTTTGCGATCCTGAAATAATACTGAAACAAGTTCAGCACATGATTCAGGATGACGAGGTTTTTTGGATTGCCGCGCTCCCTTTGGTCGCTTGCAATGAATGGATATGGCTCTATGCAGCAGTTTAGCGATGGCAAGATCCTGAACATCAGCAATTATAGTTATTTTGCATAGCAGGATGTTTCAGGAAGACATAAGAGAGAAGACAGAAGGATAACGACCTTGCGATGCTGAAACAATACTGAAACAAGTTCAGCACATGGTTCAGCATGACGATTTTGCATTGGATAGGTAAAGTTCTCACGCTCCCGTCGGTCGCTCAGGAATGACGTTTTGATTTTTTTGGATCACCACGTCGGACATTCGTCCTCCTCGTGATGACGGGATATCATTTGGGTATGTGGTTTGGCGTTGGTAAGATGCTGAATATCAGCGATAATAATTATTAGCAAAGATTTTCGCTTCAGCATGACATAAGAGAGCAGACAAAGGGATTACGACCTTGCGATTCCGTGTCGGGATATGGCATGACTGTTTAACGACGGATAGGGAGAGATCCTCACGCTTCCGTTGGTCGCTCAGGATGACGATTCAACGTAAACAGGCTGCAAAATGGGTGCAGTTTAGGACTGAATGTTACCTTTTGCATGGGTGCAGGTTGCCTTTTTGTGGGTGCACTGCATCCTGAATTTGGGTGCATTTTGCTCGAAAAAGGCTGCAAACAGGATGCAAAATTGCAAAAAAAGGTCAAAAAAGTATGCTCAAAACCCTATCTTTTCCATAGGTTTAGCGTATGTTTAGCACATGTTTTCGGGCGAAAATACTATAACAGTCGTTATAAAAATCAGCTCAGCTTAAAAAGAAATATATCTAACCGAACCTCTCACATGCGAGCATTGCCGCGCCGATAATTCCGGCATAATTATTATGCTTTGCAGGCAGGAGCCTGATTTTTGATATGACAACCGTTTCTTCAATTTCTCTGTGGAGTTTTTCAAAATCAATAAACTTTGCCATACCACCGCTCAGAATTACACTGTCGGGATCAAATATATTAACCAGGCTGACAATACCCATTTTGACAAAATTTTCCCACTGCTCCTGAACTTTTTTGGCAAATTTGTCGCCGTTATAGAACCCGTCTATGACATAGTATGTTGTCAGAGTTTCAATATCTTTATCTTTTAAAATCCCCTCTCTCTGCTCAAGCGGAATTTCTCTTGCCATTTCTTTTGCATTCAAGGCATAACCGCTCCCCGATGCGTAACTTTCCCAGCAGTCCCATGCCCCGCATGTGCATTTTCTTTTCTTGCCCCAGGTAATAGGCATATGCCCTATTTCTGCGGCAACTCCGGCTTTGCCCCGAAGAAGTTTTCCGTCAACGATAATTCCCCCGCCTATTCCCGTACCGAGAGTAATAACTATGGTGCTTTTATCTCCCTGCGCATTGCCTGTTTTGAGCTCTGCATAAGCCGCTGCGTTGGCATCATTTTCAAGAAGGGTTTTCATACCGAATTCTTCTTCAATAATAGTTTTAAAATCCAGTCCGCTGTATCCTTTAGGAAGATTTCCCGTTGAGCCGGTAACTCTTGAATTAGTGATATTAACCGTTCCTGCGGTTGCAATACCGACACATTCAGCGTTAAATTCGGATTTTATTTCTTTGACAGCTTTAAGAACAACGCTTAAAAGCTCTTCTATATCGTCAGGTGTTTCATAAAGATATACATCACTGAGAAGCTGTCCTTTATGAACTGCTCCGACGCTGATTTTTGTACCCCCGATATCAATGCCTATTCCGATAGGCGCGTCTTTAGTCATAAACAATTACTCCGTTTCAGACAGATTTTATTATGAAATTATTGTACAAAAATTAAACTCGAAAAGAAATCAAAAGAAACTTTTCATAAACTTTGATCAGGAAAATTACTAATCGTAACGGTTTGTTAAAATATTAAAAATTACATGGCAACTTTTTTTATGTTTTGGTTTTTATATAACAATAGGTTTTCACAAAAAATAAGATTAAGGGAGCTAAAATTATGTCCACAATTAATCCTATTTCCCCGACGCAAACTTTAAGATTTAAAGCAAACGCTCAAATAAATCAACCTATTTCTAAAAAAGAAGAGAAGTCATCTTGGAATTTTATTTTTGATAAGCCTCTTGGAAAAGCAAAATATGTTGCAGGAATTGGTGCAGGGTTGGGTCTTTTTCAAGGAATGTGCCTTGACTGGAGTAAATTGATTATAATGGGACAACCTGCTTCTAAAGTTGGAGCGACTATAGGTTTAGGAATTGGAAAAGCTGTAAAATTGACCTGTGGATATTTATTAGTAGCTGCGGCTGTAAACTATCTCAAAAAAAATGAAAATACAACAAATTCATAAATTTAGACATGTTTGCAAAAATTTATTTAACTCTTCACAGCCTTAACAAACCTCTGAGTAATAACAGCCGGTCTGGTTATTGCAGAGCCTATAACAACACAGTGAGCTCCCAGTTCAAAAGCCCGTGAGACATGTTCGGGTGACCAGATTCTGCCTTCAAGAATAATCGGGCATTTCGTGAATTTAACCAGCTTTTCAAGCAGTTCAAAATCCGGTTCGCCGTTATTTTTATCCACGGTTTCGGTGGTATAGCCGGATAAAGTTGTTGATATCAGGTCAACTCCCAATGATTCACACATTAAGCCTTCGTCAATATTTGATATGTCAGCTATAACAGGCAAATTTAATTCCTTGTGAATTCTCTCAAGAATTTCAGACAGTGTTTCTTTAGGTCTTTTTCTTGCCGTTCCGTCCAGAGCAATAATATCAGCGCCTGCTTTTGCTATTTCAATCGCATCATCATAAGTAGCGGTGATATAAACAATATCTTTCCAGTCCGCAGGAAGAGGTTCAATTTTTGAAATACCTATGACAGGCAAATCTGAAAGGGATTTGACAATTTTAACATCTCTTGCCCCTGCAACACGAAAACCTCCGGCACCTCCTGAAATAACTGTTTTGAGCATTGCGGTAAAACATTTTTCCTCGTAAAAAGGTTCATTTGGCGTTGCCTGACAGGAGACAATCACCTTTTTTTTAAGCTTTTCAATTATCTCTTTCATAGGAACAAAATTTCCTTAATATTATTTTTATCTTTTTTTATTGAGTTTTTTGTCGGTTTATGCAAGTATAATCATGGTTTAAAAAGAGTTTTAAACTGATTATTTATCCATACGCTTTTATAAAACAAATATGTCCTACAAACAAGAGCTAAGTTATTTAATTTTAGGCTTTTTAAAAGATTTAAACGGATGGAATGTCAGCTTATTTACTCTTAGGTTACATACACTTTATTTTTTATTTACTTTTTTCATGATTTAATTTTTTTAAAATAAAGTAACATAAAAAATACCCGTAAAAACTCGGAGGTAAAAACATGACAATAGGTTCGTTTGTATTTATGCTTCACAGCCACCTGCCTTTCTACAGAAAAGCCGGTATGTGGCCGTTTGGAGAAGAGAACCTTTACGAATGCATGGCCGAGTCATACATTCCGCTTTTGAACATGATTAGCGAACTTTATGACGAAGGGATAAAGGCAAAACTGACGGTAGGAATTACTCCTATCCTTGCAGAACAGCTCAATGACGAGTACTTAAAAGACGGTTTTGAAAAATATCTTAATGCCAAAATTGAAGCAGTCGCGGAAGACTTAGATCGCTACCCGAATGACAGTGTAGCACATTCACAGCATATCAAATACCTTGCAAAATATTATTTTGACTGGTACAGCATGATTAAAGACAGTTTTATAAACAAATACGGCAAGGATTTAATAGGTCACTTCAAAAAATATCAGGATCTTGGCTGTATTGAAATTACAACATCAGGAGCAACACACGGTTTTTCACCTTTGCTTGAAACAGATTCTTCTTTAAACGGACAGTTTAAAGTCGGAGCTGATAACTATAAAAGATTGTTCGGCAAAAAGGCAAGAGGAGCATGGCTCCCCGAATGTGCATATCGACCCGCATATGAAATAAAAAACCCTGACGGTAGCGTAAACTGGAGACCGGCAGTGGAAGTCGCTCTTCAAAATAACGGCATTGAATACTTTTTTGTTGAAGCCCACCAGATTGAAGGCGGCGTTTCAGTAGGAAGCAGACGTTCTATCGGCGTTTACGGAAATATTGAATACATCCCGCTTCCTCCGAGACCTGCAACAGGTTTGACTACATTCGAAGCATATTGGATGCCTGATGCCCAGGTAGCAGTTATGGGCAGGAACGACAGAGCAGGTTTCCAGGTATGGTCAGCTGCTGACGGATATCCGGGTGACGGATGCTATCGAGAATTCCATAAAAAAGACGACAATTCCGGTATGAATTATTGGAGAATAACAAGCCCGAGTACTGATTTAGGTGATAAAATGCTTTATGATCCGGTGCTTGCTATGTCAAGGATTAATGAAAACGCAGATCACTATACCACCCTGGTTTATCACCTTTTGAACGATTACAGGCTTGCCACAGGCAAAAACGGTCTTGTAATGGTTTCGTTTGACAGCGAACTCTTCGGTCACTGGTGGTTTGAAGGCATGGAATTCATTAAGCAGATAATTATCAGATTTAACAAGTTCATGCCTGAAGTTGAAAGAATGACTGCAAGCGAATATCTTGATAAATATCCGCCGACATCCGCAGTTTCTCTTCCCGAAAGCTCCTGGGGACAGGGCGGACACTTCTGGGTATGGAGAAACCATCAAACTGAATGGATGTGGCCCATTATTCATTCCGCAGAGAAAAGAATGCAAAATATTGTTGCAAATTATTCTGCGGTGCCAAAAGATAAAACTCTTCACAGAGCTTTAAATCAGCTTGCAAGAGAACTGCTTCTTCTAGAGAGCAGTGACTGGCCGTTCCTGATTACCACATGGCAGGCGCGTGATTATGCAGTCGAAAGGTTCAGAAAACACCAGGAGAACTTCGAGAAACTTGCAGGAATGATAGAAAACAATGCTATCGATAATGATTATTTGGCAGCGCTTGAAGCTGTTGATAATCCGTTCCCTGTTATTGATTATCGTGCATTTGCTCCAATCGAGCAAGGTAAAATACCTCAACAGCAGCCGGAGCTTCAACCGCTATACAGCAGATAATTAATCGTTGAACTTTCATTTAAACCGCGTTCCCAAAGGACGCGGTTTTTAGATTTTTGCAATTAGCCAAGTTTCAGATGAATCCCGATTTATTTGAATTTATAATAAATATCCTATAAAAAGACTACTAAAGTTAACTTCAAAAATGCCGATTAAGTTAATACGCATCTTTTTTGAAAGGGATATGTTGTTGAACAAAAAGACTATTGAATATCCGGCTTTAATTACGGCAAAAAACAATTTATTTATCGCTAACTGCGTTCTTTTTAATTTATCTGCAATTGATAAAACAGAAACAAAAGCAGTTCAAAAGCTGACAAAGCTCATGTCAATGCA
>CAZXPD010000082.1:0-5642 GCA_964643065.1 uncultured Gammaproteobacteria bacterium
CCATATAGAGAAGATATACACATTATTTACATTCAGAGAAGGAGGTTACCGTGAAATTAGGACATTTTGGATTCGACAAGCCATTTAAATTAGGCGGAAAATTCGGTCATCATGGACCATTCGGCAGAGGCATGCATCGCCCGGGTCCCAGTCCATTTGCTCATAGACCCGGCGGACATTTTGGTCATAGACCCGGCGGACATTTCCCTCCGGGCAACCATTTCGGACATAGGTTCCACGGCTGGGGCTAAATATTCAAATTTAGCATTAGTGCTAAAATATTAAGTCTTCCGAATTTTTAAATTAATTTGAAACCTCTGTTTATTGGCAACACCCCAAATACAGAGGTTTTAAATGGGATAAAAAATTCTTTATTCTATGCCATGCATCCATTTTTTAATAGGTTTAATCAGCAGTGCAAGCAAAATTGCAGGTCCTGCCGTTAAGAGAATTTGAATGGTAAAGAAAAGATTGTGCTGCATTATGTCATAGCTTCCGGCTAGAATTCCGGCAAGATAATTTGCAAAAAAGCTTGCCAATAACCAAACACCCATTAGAATAGAAGCAAATTTAAGCGGGGCAAGTTTTGTTATAACAGATAATCCTACCGGAGAAAGACACAGCTCTCCTACCGTATGTAAAAAATATACCCAAAATAGCCAGAACATGCTCACTTTGCCTCCGTCAGGCAAAATATTTGAGGCAATAACCATCAGTACAAAACCCAATGCCACAAAAACAAGCCCTAAAATAAATTTAACGGAAGTTGACGGGTCTTTATTTATTTTGGCAAGTTTTACCCACAAAGCAGAAAATATCGGCGCAAGTACAAAAATCAATAGTGGGTTGACCGACTGAAAATAGCTCGCAGGGAATTCCCAATTAATGAAAGGAATTAGCCTGTTTGTCGATTGGTCGGCAAACAGCGTAAGAGAACTTCCTGACTGTCCGTATGTCGCCCAGAAAAATATCGAGAAAAACACGAGTATAAATATTACAAGAATTCTGTCTTTTTCTTCTTTTGTCAGAGGAGCATCAAGATTAACCCTTTCAGGGTCACAGCTGCCGGTTTTTTTACAGTGTACCGGCTCCAGTCCATGATGAGCCAGATATTTTTTTTCTCCCAGAATGTAAGTTATTAACCCTATAAGCATACCTACTCCCGCAGCTGCAAAACCGTAATGAAAACTGATTTTTTCTCCTAATGTGCCGCAAATTAGAGGTGAGAAAAAAGCGCCAAGGTTTATGCCCATATAAAATATTGTAAAGCCGCTGTCTCTTCTGTGATCGTTTTTTTCATAAAGCTGTCCCACAATTACCGAAATATTGGGCTTGAAAAATCCGTTGCCTAAAATCAAAAGAACAAGTCCGCCGTAAAAAAAAGGCAGGGCAGAAAAAGCCATTGCAAAATGCCCCAATGTCATTAATATCGCGCCTATTAAAATGCATTTTCTGGTGCCGTAGTATCTATCTGCAATATAACCTCCGATTAACGGCGTGAGATAAACCAATCCTGTGTACATACCGTATATGTTTCCTGCCTTTGCCGTATCAAACATTAAAATTTTGACCATATACAGCATCAAAAGCGCACGCATGCCGTAGTAGCTGAATCTTTCCCACATCTCTATTGTAAAAAGAAAATATAATCCCTTTGGATGTCCGCTATACATTATTTTTTCTCATCATGCTTAATCTGTTCCTAAATAATTATACAGGCTCAATGCTGATAGGAAAATTAAATAATCCCTCAAATTAGGGGAATGGTGACGAATAGTTAAAAAGCTCATTTTTTCTATTTGTCACCAGTCCCATTAGAGGGATTATTTATAAAATTATATTCAATTTTACTATCCTTGCCCGGGCGGCGTTTGTGCGGGTGCAGGCTGAGATATCGGTGACACAGGAACAGCCTGCGGCTGATTTGTATTGACCGGTTGTACCGTCTGATTGCCGTGCTGATTAACAGGCATCGGATTAGAAGGAGAACCTAATTCATTAGGTACTAAATTCGGCGGAGGTAATTTCGACTGTCCGCATCCGTTTAGCAAAGTTGCAGCTGCAGCGCATAATACAATAACTGCGAATTGAGACTTAATTTTTTGCATATTTTATCACCTCTGTACTGTAAACTCTATGACAGCAATCAATCTAGCCTAAGTCCGTGAATATTTCAGAAAAGGAAGTTTCATCAACTGAAGAATCGCTTCCGTCAGCAGTTTCTGTTGTCAATGAAGATTCCCCGCTGTCATAAAGTCTCTGCCTGACCTGAATAGACAACTTGGCGACTATTTGATTAAAAATAGCTTCCTGCATGCTTCTGTTAATTTGAGAAGGAAGAGCCTGAACACCTGCAAGGTTTTTAATTACCGCATCTACGCTTCCGCCGTAATTGGCAAGCAGATAGCTTCGTATTACAGAATCGACATCCTGTAATTTATTTTCTTTTATCTTCTGTATTAATGTGCTGATGCTTATGTAACTTGAACTTGTATAAGGATTGCTAGTCCCTAAAGGATAAGTATAACCGGAACTTTCCGCTATACTTTCAACGGATGTTTTATTTAAACTGCTGTTTAAATTTGAAAGAACCAGTGCAAAAGATGCTGCATTTGCAGAATCATCAGTTGTATTTGAAGTTGATACGGTTGTACTTTCGAGGAAATTTATTCCCGTCTTTTCGGCAAGAATTTGCAATATAACATTTTCAAGTTTAGCCATTATAAATTCCTTATGATTTGTGGTTTTAATAAGCACCTTATTATAAGTTTAATGATATTTAAAAGATTTGCTTCCTGTGTTCAAATTAGAGGGTACTGAAAAATTTAATTTTTCCTGTTTCCTCTTATCTTACAAGACAGATTACGCAAAGTTTTTGAAGAAAACTACAATGTTGATAAGACAAAAGAAACAGACATAATAACTTTTATTGAATTGCCTCTTTCTCGGTTTTGTATATAATAAAGTTATAAATAAACAAACAGAAGAAAAAAATGTTTTTAGAGGAAAAAGAATTTAAAGTTATTTTTAGAGGCGTTCGCGGAAGTCATCCCATTTGTTCACAAAAAATAATAAAATACGGAGGGAATACTTCTTGCGTTGAAGTAAGAGTCGGCGGACACCTTATTATTTTGGATGCGGGAACGGGTATAATCGGTCTGGGTGACGATTTAATTAAAAGCCATATTTCAAGCGGAACTTCTGAAGAAAACAGAAAACCCATTAAACAAATTTTACTTATAAGCCATGCTCATCATGACCACATTCAGGGCTTCCCCTTTTATAAGCCTTCCTATATTCCTACAAGTAAAATGTATGTATACGGACCTAAATGTTTTGGCGTTGATTTTGAAGAAATTCTTTCCAAATCAATGTTCGCACCTTATTCTCCTGTGGATCCCGGCGAAATGTCAGCTTTGATAGAAACTAATAATATTAAAGAAACTGATACTTTAATTTTTTACCCGGAAAGCACAAAACCGGAAATTAGAGAACTGCATTCGCTAAATGAATCAGAAATTCCGCACGATGCTGTTACGGTAAAAATTCTAAAGAGCTATGCACATCCCAAAAACGGCGTCTTTATTTTCAAAATAAGCTGGATGGGTTGTTCGTTGGTTTATGCAACAGATAAAGAAAGTTACGTAGGCGGAGACAGTAAGCTGATATCTTTTGCCAGAAATGCGGATTTGCTGATACATGATGCTCAATACAGCCAGCAGGATTATTCGTCTATTATTAATACAAAACAGGGCTTTGGACACAGTACTCCTGAAATGGCGGTTGAAATTGCACGACTTTCCAATGTCAAACAGCTTGCTTTGTTCCATCTTGATCCTTCTTATGATGATAAAACTATTGAAGGCATTGAAGATGAGGTTAAAAAGCAGTTCAATAACGCTTTTGTTGCCCGTGAAGGATTAGAGATAAGCCTTATATAAAAATCTTATTAATTTTCAACCGGAGTAGTTAAATTCCCCTGATATTATCCGAAACCCAGGGAATATAGCTGTATTTCCCCATAAAAGCGGTAACCGCAAGATAGATAATCAGACCGGTCAATAAAGCGCTTATTAACGAAAGTCCGAAAATCACAGGGAATTGAGCTAAATAAAATACAAAAAATAATACAACATTACCGATTATCGGAATAAATTTAACAATGCCCAGAATTATTCCCAAAATAATTTTTAGAAGATAAAAAATTACCGAAATAAATATTGACTGGAAAATGTGAAATTTTACAAAAGGTTTTAAAGTTTTTCCGCTGACAAAAGAAACTATGACCCATATAAAGCCGACCAGTCCCATAGTCAGATATGTCAGAGCCGAAATAACTCTATCTGCGAGCGTATCTCCGTTATTAGGCAAATTATAAACTTTGTAGTTTCTCATTTAATCTCCTTATCTGTTTGCTTATTTGATTTGGCTTTAAGCTGTGATGAATATTCCTCTATTGCATCAGCGTATATTAAATAAATTTCGTCATTATCGGGATCGATTATGCTTGCTTTTCTGTAATAATTAACTGCATCTTCAATTTTGCCCGCAAGTGTCAGAGTGTTGCCCAGCGCAATGTGTGCGTTGACATTTTGGGGATTAATTTCAATTGCTTTTTTATAATATTCAACCGCATTTTCAAAATCCCCGACATCTGCAAGCGTATTGGCGAGGATAACATAAACCTTGGATTCGTTAGGCTCCAGTGAAATAGCTCTTTTATAATTTTCAACGGCAAGCTCAACTCTGCCGGATTCTGAGAGTGCTATTCCGTAGCATAAATAACCTTTTGCAAAATCAGGATTAATTTTTAAAGCGTTTTGATAATATTCAAAGGATTCATTGAATTTTTGCATTTCAGAAAGAGCGTTTCCTATACAAACCATCGCTTTATAATCTTGGGGATTATAAGTTAAGGCTTCTTTATAAAATTTTACGGCATTTTCGAAATCATTAAACTGCATATAAACATCGGCTGTGTTAACGCAGAATTCAGAATTTCCTATATCAGCTTGCGATGCTTTTAAAAAGTTTTCAAGAGCCGTATCATATTTTTCCATATCTTGATACACAAGCCCGAGAGCATTGTACGCTTCGGCAAAATCAGGCTGAATTTCCAAAGCCTTGTTATAAAAAGCAATTGCTTTTTCAAAATCATGCTTGTCTGCAAAAATATTACCGAGATTGTAATAAGGAGCATAACTGTCGGGAACTGATGCACTTGCTTTTTCGTAGTTATTTTCCGCTTCGTCTATTTTGCCCAGTGAATACAACAGTCCGGCTCTGTTCATTAAACCCGTGAAATTTTCGGGTTCGATTTTTAAAAGCTCGTTAAAAACTTCTATAGCTTTTTCAAACTGTTTTGTATTTGTCAAATAATTGCCCAACTCAATATAAAGGGCTGTGTTACTCGGGTTTTCATTTATTTTTGCCCAAAGCCCTTCCGCTGTTTTTTCTTTTTCTGCTTCGTTGAGGTTATCAGACAAACTCATATTCTTATAATAAAGCGCTTACTTTTATATTAAATATATCATCTAAACGGCAAAATAATAATAACTCGCTTTGAAAAACCCTTTTTTTAAGTGTCTAAAGGGTTTCAAACTTAAAGTATTATTAAAGCTTCTTTTAATATATACTGAAAG
>CAZXPD010000083.1:0-5379 GCA_964643065.1 uncultured Gammaproteobacteria bacterium
CTTCTATTTGCGCAAGATGCGGCGATACAAAAGCTCCTTTAACCATAAAAGGCGGAGGACTAAAGGGGATTTTTTATGATTCGCCCATTGCAAGCGCGCAGGTTAAGTCAGCCGTCCTTCTGGCAGGTCTTTTTGCGGAAGGTGAAACCTCTTTTAAAGAACCTTACAAATCAAGAGATCACAGCGAAAGGCTTTTAAAATACTTTGGCTGTAATTTGGAAGAAGACGGCACAACGGTAACTGTTAAAAAATCAAAACTTTGCGCAAAGCCGGTTATTGTGCCGGGGGATATTTCTTCGGCGGCGTTTTTTATCGTTGCAGGAGCTATTGTTAAGGATTCCTGCCTTAAAATCAAAGATATCGGATTAAATCCGACCAGAACCGGAATAATTGACGTTATGAAGAAAATGGGAGCCGAAATTAAAATTTCTGACTTCAGGATTCAGTCAGGAGAAGAGGTAGGGAATATTGAAGTATGTTATTCAAATCTTAAAGGGATTGAAATTAACGCCGAAATGATACCGCTTCTGATAGACGAAATACCGATTATTGCAGTTGCGGCAACGCAAGCCGAAGGAATAACGGTCATAAGAGGGGCAGAAGATTTGAGGCATAAGGAATCTGACAGGCTGAAAGCTGTCTGTTCCCAGCTTTCTCTTTTGGGAGCAAATATTGAGGAAACAAAAGACGGCTTAATTATTGAAGGCAAAACGAAATTAAAAGGCGGATGTGTGCTTGAGAGTTTTCACGACCATCGAATAGCCATGTCAAACTACATTGCTTCTCTTGTAGCTGAAAAAGAAACTGCGATAAATGATTTTAACTGGGTAAATATTTCGTTTCCGGAATTTTTGAGCATTTTTGAAGGATTAAAGGCAGGTTAAGCATGGCTAAAAATTACGCAAAAGTAGAACCTGATAAATACACAATTTGGCAGGAACTGGGACATTATTTCATAATATTTTTTATTCTTTATCCTTACTTTAAAATCTTTCACAGAATTTCTATTGAAGGAAGAGAAAATATCCCCAAAGGAAAATCCATACTCGTAGCCTCTAATCATATTTCAAATTTTGATCCCGTTATAGTCTCCCTGGCGGTTTTAAGACCTGTTGCATATATGGCAAAAAAAGAACTTTTTTCTGTTCCGGTAATTTCTCAGTTAATACAGTTTCTTGGCGCATTTTCGGTTAACAGAGGAAAGCTTGAAGTATCCACAATAAAATCTGCAAAAGCTGTTTTGAAAACAAACTGGCTCTTGGGAATTTTTCCCGAGGGAACGAGAATTAAAACAGGCAAAATCGGCAATGTTCATAAGGGTTTTGGTTATCTTGCAAAAGCAACGGGAGCTGAAATTTTGCCGCTAGGCATTTCGGGTTCAAATAAAGCATTCGGAAAAATTAAAGTTAAAATAGGCAAGCCGCTGCCTGTACCTGAAAATCCCGAAGAAGCCGTGAAAAAATGGGGCAAGGCTATTCAAGGGCTTACCGGTATTGAGTTTGACGAAAATAATCAATCAGGCTAAAAAAAATTAGTATTGTACAAGATTTTCTTTTATTGCTTTTACGGCTGCCTGAACACGGTCATCAACGCAGAGCTTTTGCAGAATACTGCAAACATGAGCTTTTGCGGTATGAACGCTGACAATGAGATCTTTTGCAATTTCAGTGTTGCTTTTGCCTTTTACAAGCAGCTGCAGAACCTGCATTTCTCTTTCGGTAAGTTTCTCTTTTGAGTCGGATTTTTCGTAAAATCCTGAAGCCCTTCTTGCGTCGGGTTTGGGGAAGAGATTTAATGCGACTTTTGCAATTGCGGGGTCAAGCCATGCAGCGCCTTCGTGAACCGACTTTATAACATTTACAAGATTTTGCGGGGTTATATCCTTTAGACAATATGCATTTGCACCGGAGCCAAGAGACGCAAGAACTTCTTCATTTCGGTCATGCGAGGTCAGAACAATAACTTTTATATTATCGTCAAGTGCTTTGATTCGTTGAGTGGCTTCAATTCCGTTAATGCCCGGTAATCCTAAATCCATTAAAACAACATCGGGATGATGCTGTTTGACAAGCTCTATCCCGTGTTCTGCATCTTCGGCTTCTCCTACTACCTTGATTCCTTCAAATTCATTAAGAGCTGTTCTCAGGGCAACACGTGTCAGTTTGTAGTCTTCGACAATGATTACTCTGATATCATTTGTTTCAGTCATTTAAGTCCCCCTTTGTATTAAACAAGTAAAATACAAGTCTAACTTCAGTTTAACACTCTATACTAGCCGAACAAGTATTAGACAAATGGGTAATTATTGCAAAATTTTTAAAGCCTCTCCCGCGCTGTAAAGCGAACCTGCAATTATAATAAGACTTTCGCTTTTTTTCAAGGTTTGAGCAAAACTTAAAGAATCCTTTACATTTTGCTTAACATGGGTTTTCAGCTCAAAAAGGACAGCAAGTGCATGCTTTTGTAAGGTCTCGGGAATTTCTGCTGTCGAAAAAGATGATTTTGTGAAGATTACGGTATCATCATCGTGAAACAAGGTTCTCATTACGTTTATATAATCTTTTGTCTTTAGGCTTGAATAAATCCAAATACGTCTTTGGTCAGGAAAATAAAAATCAAGACTCTCTCTCAATGCCTCGGCACCGGATAAGTTATGTGCTCCGTCAATAAGTATATGCTCTTTTTCAAAGTGTTGAAATCTGCACGGGTGAGAGGCTTTTTTCAATCCATTTTTAATTTGAGCCTGAGAAATAGTAAAGCCCTTAGAAATAAGCAGTTCAAGAGTTTTAAGAGCAAGAGCAAGATTTTCTGTCTGCCAAAGACCTTTTAAGGACAAATCAAATTTTTCTAAATCGTATTCATCCTTCTTGCAAGCATAAAGAGAACTGTTTAAACTTTCAACAGTTTCTTTTATAAAAGAAAATCCTTTATTATTATGTGAAATTACAACAGGAATTTGAGGTTTGATTATACCTGCTTTTTCGTTGGCAATTTCTTCAATGGTATTTCCCAACCTGTCAGTATGGTCAAAATCTATTGCAGTTATTACCGAAACAATCGGGTTATCTGAGACATTCGTTGCGTCAAGTCTGCCGCCTAAGCCTGTTTCAATAACAGCTATGTCTGTTTTTTCACGCTCAAAGTAAATAAAAGCCGCAGCGGTTAAAATTTCGAATTCGGTAACTTTTATGTTGTTTTCCGAAGCGGTTTGAAGCACTGCATTGATTAATTTTGCAAAATCATCCTTTGAAATGTCTCTCCCGTTAATTTTTATCCGTTCGGTATATTCAATAAGATGGGGACTTGTATATAGCCCTATTTTATAACCTGCTTCGGTCAAAACAGAAGAAAGCATGGCACAAACCGAGCCCTTACCGTTTGTACCGGCAACATGGACAATTTTGAGCTTATTTTGAGGATTACCGAAAAGCTCAAGTAAAGCCTGTACCCGCTCAAGTCCGAGGTTTATTTGCTGATAGTTTTGTTTTTCGAGTAATAAAACAGTATTTGAATAGGAATTCAATTTTCCGACCTTAATGCTTTTCTGTTATAAAGAATAGCATTAATAAAAATATACAAAACTTCTTAAAACCAAAAGCCCCCTTGCGGAGGCTTTTTAAAATTTGAACAAAACTCTTTAGTTGAAAGAAGTAATTAATTGTTTTACTTCATAAGCTTTTGCTCTGACATAATCGTTCGGTCCGTTTACGCTTGTATCATCAAGCAGTCTGATGGCTTCGCTCTTGTCAGACAAATTCCTTAATGAATCGACAACGGCTTCGACGACGCCAGGGTTCATGTCGTAAAGACCTTTTCCTTCTCTGGTAAGGATGATTCTTAAAGAATCTTCGTTGTTTCTGTTTACTAAAGCTCTTGCTGTTACCTGTCTTACGAAATCGTCAGGGCAGTTTGTGCCTACATCTTCAAGAACTCTAACGGCAGTTTCATCCGCATGTCTGCCTAAAGTTTCAATGATTTGGGAAATTTCACGCATCTGGTTCCCTCCTTTCTTATGTTGTTTCTATCTTACTAATCTTGTATCTAAGTCTTTTTTCAAGGTCGATAACCGGTTTATTGTCATAAAAATTCGGATTTACAAGTGAGGCTACCGAGGAATAATAATCGTTAAATGTTTCTTTGAATTTGTTTGTTCCCGAAACAAAAGTCTGAGGAATTGCATTCAGCCTTGATCCGAATGAAATAAAAGCCGATTTGATACCTTGAGATACATCCATATTTAAAACACTCAGGGTATTTGCAAACTTTTTAAGTGCTGACGGTGCAGGCTCTTCCTGCTGCTGTTTGCCGACAATTTGTTGAAAAATGTCGGCGGTAAGATTTCCTTGTTTAAAGCTCAATCCGAACGGATTGTGGTGTAATGTCTTATCTTCGAGTTTCCCTTGTTTTAAGTTTTGAAGGAAACTTGGGCTGTTGGTTTTAAAAACAACTTTCACTTTTTCTCTTCCTTTCAAATCAATGTTGGTCAACATTTACATATAAGATAAATTACCATATTTAAAAAAATAAAAATCCTCTATATAATTTACTGTATAAATTATAAAAACAAACACTGAAAGTCGCTCTGCTAAAGGTTATTCAAATCAGAATTAAAATAAGATTTCGAAAAATTTATTTTAATTCAGCAGTTTTTTGCAATAAAAGTTTCCTGATATAATAGTTTTACTTATTAGATATTTCGACAAATCATTGAAGGACGGCAGTATGAGAAGTTTAAAAGTATTATTATTAATGTTGTTTGTACATGCGATTTTTTTGAATAACATATCCGCAAAGGCAGAGCAAGTTAAAATGCCCCTTATTACAATGTTTAATAAAATTGCGGCGGAAGATAAAAATCAGAGCATTCCCCGCAGGGTATATAAAAAATTTACACCTTATAAAGTAATTGTCTCCAATTCAGGCGAAAGTGAAGCCGAATTGAGTTATAACAACACAACAGCCCTGTTTTCAAACGGAGTTGAAGAAATTCCCGCAAGCGAAAAAGATGTTTTTAACAGCACAAAAGTTCCTGTCCTAAAAAGGGCATTAATAATCGGAATACCGGTAACGGCTGTATCGCTGGGCTTTTTAACCATACCTGTCGTGGGAACTTTTTATGCTCTTGATGTTGATGCAAATAACACATACAAAAAACAGTTAAGCGGTCTTTATTTTGATAAAGCGGTTTTAAAACCCGCCGAAGAAAAAACTTATTATATTTTTCTGCCTAAGAAAAGCTCTGATATTAAAGATATTTATATTAAACAGAATTAGCTGATTTATTCAAATATACCGGTTTTATCAAAATATTAAATTCCGGCAGCTGCATTGACATGAGCTTTGTCAGCTTTTGAACTGCTTTTGTTTCTGTTTTATCAA
>CAZXPD010000084.1:0-5351 GCA_964643065.1 uncultured Gammaproteobacteria bacterium
GTTTGAACTACGTTAGCTGTTCACCTTTCAGAGTGCCGATTGCAAGACTCGCAGCCGCTCAGGCAGTTCTTGAGCAAAGAGGCGAAAAAGTTCTTGTAACACATTAAAACTATTTATTCACGGTTTAAGAAATCCTCCTTTTAGAAGGAGGATTTCTTTTATTTTTATTCAAAAGAAAAATAAAACCCGAAATTTTGCTAAACAATTGCTAATGTGCTAAACATACTCTCAAAACTCTCTCTTAATAATTTTGACAATAAATCTATACTGCAACAATCGAATTTTATTTGTTTCAGAGTGGTTACGGAAGTTTCATCAAGCTCCTGAGCGAATATACCTTTGATTAATTCACTGTCCGCATCAAAAAGAATACTCCCATGCTGAAGAATATAGCCTTTGCGCCTGACCTGCGCACTGCCGATAAGTTTTTTGCCTTCAAAGCACAAATCCGCGCCGGTAGAGATTTTCATACAGTAATCTGCTTTTGTATAGATTTTTTCTTTCTCGGAAAAATCAAGATTAATCTCCAGCTTTGCAAATGCATTAATAAGAGCGGAAGATATTTCTTTATAAGAGGATTTAATATTCCTGCCGTTTTTTAATAAATCTTCGGAAATAACAAAGCAATAGGTCAGCTCTTTATCATGAAGCAAAGCCCTTCCTCCGGTCGGTCTTTTGACGATTTCAATATTGTTTTCCTTGCAAAAATTAACATTTATTCCTTCTAAAGTCTGATTTCTGCCTAAACTCAAGGTCGGATTTTTCCATCCGTAAAGCCGCAGTATAGAATTTCCATTATTGTTTACGGCATTTGAAAGGAGCTCTTCGTCAATTGCCATATTGGTTTTGCCGTCAAATTCTTCATAGGGAATAAAAATGACCATGCTTATTCCTTGTCGCAAGAATAGGGCTGAGGAGGCTGTGGACATTTGGACTGATATACAAATGAGAAGTGAAAAGGATACGATTCTTTTTCAAGTTCATGCTTGACGCTGTATAGTTCTTCCAGCGAATGAGCCAATTTATCTCCAAGCAATTTTGGAAACTCTCTTCCGCAAATTTGGCAGAAAACGGGTAATCCGTCTTTAAACCTTATAACACTGATGTTAAACTCATTTTTGCATTTACATTTAACTGTCAATCTCGGGAATTCATCATGCCAAACATTTTCTAAAATATTCATAAGAATTCAGCCTTTAAATTTAATTTTTTACGCCTTTAGATTAATATCTATATATTAGATTAATCAAAGAGATTTTACATCATGGCAAAAACAGCATATTTTGAATGTTTCTCCGGTGCAAGCGGTGATATGTTATTGGGAGCATTATGGGGAGCAATTGAAAATAAAGAACATTTGCGTGCAGAACTGGACAAAATAAATGACGTAAAAAACCATTTCTCGATAGAATTACGTCAGGTCAAAAAACTTGGAATAACGGCTAATTTTGCCGACGTAAAAATAAAAGAAGAAACTCATCATCACCACAATCACAGAACGTATAAAGATATCAAAAACATAATTAACTTTTCGAAAATTGATACAAAAGCAAAGGAATTATCCTTAAAAATTTTCCATAATTTGGCTCTGGCTGAGGCAAAAGTTCACGGATGCACAACAGATGAAGTGCATTTCCATGAAGTGGGCGCTGTTGATTCGATTGTGGATATCGTAGGGTTTTCAATATTATTTAGTTCTCTGGATATAGAAAGAACTATTGTTTCGCCGGTAAATACCGGCTGCGGAGTTATAAAATGCGATCACGGCACAATGCCCGTTCCTGCACCGGCAACGTTGGAATTAGTGTCAATGTTGAATATACCCGTTATGAATACCCCGAAAGTCCAAACCGAGCTTTTAACACCCACCGGAGCAGCAATACTCGGGACTGTTGCAGATGAGTTCAAAAATATAGAAACCCTTGAAAATATCGAAAAAATTTCATACGGAGCAGGCTCAAAAGACTTAAAAGAAATTTCTAACGTCGTAAGATTTACGCTTGCGAATGACATCAACAATAGCGTGAACAACAAATACGTGTACATCATTCAATGTAATATTGACGATATGAGTCCCGAGACGTATGGCTATATTTTCGACAAACTTTTTGAAACCGGAGCTCTCGACGTATATTTAACTCCAATCATTATGAAAAAAAATCGTCCCGGAAATATCCTCAGTGTAATTTGTTCTGAAGATAAAATTCCGGAACTTGAGCAGATTATATTTGATGAGACAACGACTTTCGGCATACGCAGGTACAAAACAGAGCGAACTGTGCTCTCAACCGAATTTAAGACAGTTGAGTTAAAAGGTCTCGGCAAAATACGAGTAAAGATTGGCAGAGACTCAAACGGTAATATAATAAAAAACAAGCCCGAATACGAAGACTGCCTAAAAATCGCCCAACAATATAACATCCCGTTAAGAGATGTTATAAATCTTGCGATAGAAGTTTTCAATAAAAACCGATTTTAAAGTGGATATTTAAAAACTAATTCTTAAAATATCTTTCAGGTACTTCAGCTCTAATCCAAACAAATGATTTTTAGCGTGAAATTTAATTTTGGCGCAAATATTACCGACGAATAGATTGTATAAGAGCTTTTGCCATGTAAATTTAGAGCCCAAAGCAAGTTTCAGGAGAGCATCAATGAAAATTTACCGCGGAATATACTTAAGCGAAGACGGTTTAAGCAACAGCATTAGAAGCATGCATCTTCAGACTTCGATATTGAGCACAATTAACGAAAACATAACAGGCTTTGACAAGATAGGCTATCAAAGAAAAGATCCTGTTGTAAGCTCTTTTTCAGAATATCTTGGTGCTCATGCGCTGAAAGAAGTTACTGACAGAACTGTCGGCAGAATTAAAGAAACAAAAAATCCTTTGGATTTTGCTCTTATAAAAGAGGGGTATTTGAAATACCAAACACCGGACGGTGTCAAGCTGACAAGAGACGGAAGGCTCAAAATGGACAAAAACGGCTATCTCTTAACGCTTGATAATCACCATATATTAGGCACAGACGGAAATCCCATAAAACTTGGGAAAATCCCCTTAAGTTATGAAGATATCAAGGTAACTCATGATGGAACGATATCTTATCTTGACAGAGATACTAATAAGCTGGTTGAAACAGGCAAATTTGCGGTAGTAAACCTTGCGGGAAAACCGGTTGAAGAAATTGATATAAGACAGGGTTACACGGAAAACTCCAACGTAAAGCTGGAAAGAGAATTCTTTGCTCTCGTTCCGGTAAGAAGGAATTTCGAGGCAAACCGACAAATGTACATTATTCAGAATGACGAACTTTCAAGAGTGATTCAGGAACTCGGCAGAACAAGCTGATAAATAAGGATTAAGATATGAACAATCTTCAGGGATTAATTGCAAGATCAATCGACAATTCAAACGTCCAGTTCGAGTGTTTAAGCTATATTACAACCAACGTCGCAAACTACAATACCATAGGATACAAAAATCAGAGGTTCGACAATTACCTGATGAATGCCGGCAGAATAGAAGGAACGATCAGAACAGACTATTCCAACGGGCTTCTATACGCGACAAGACGACCTCTCGATGTCGCCGTTGACGGACCGGGTTTTATACCCATAACAAAAAAAGACGGTTCAACGGCTTATACACGCGACGGATCTTTTAAAGTCAATGCTGAGGGATATCTGACCACTCAGGACGATTATATTGTAGGTGACGGTATAAAAATTCCTTATGTTTATCACAAATTAAAAATTAAACCTGACGGCGAAGTAACGGTAATGAAAGAAAAAGGAGATTTGGAAGAAACTCTCGGGAAAATTTCTCTTGTTGTTTTCAATAATCCCGAAGGTTTGAAATCGATTGAAGGAAACAAAGTCGTTTCAACTGACAAATCAGGTCCTGCTCTTCTTTTAGCAGAACATAAAAACATAAAACAGGGTAATTTGGAGAGATCAAACACTGATCTTTTTGTCAGCGTCAATGACGTTATGCGCCTCAATGCAAGTATTATTTCAAGCACCCGACTGGTAAAAATAGTTGACGAACTGTACCGGCAGTCAATAAACCTGAAGCAGTAACAATAAACTATGAGGATTAAAATATGGATTTCGTTCCTGCCCATATGTTTGATAAAACCAATTTAATTCTTGATCTTTTAACCAAAAGACAGGAAGCTGTTTCGGCTAATGTCGCAAACGTAAACACTCCCGGCTATGTCCGTCAGGATATAAGTTTCGGAGAATATCTAAATACTCTGGGCTGTCCGCTCGAAACAAAATTATCCCAAAAGCTCGGACCTTCTCCGATTACTTACAAAAAAGGCGGCGAAGTCGTTATGGCGCAGGAGCTTATGACAATGCAAAAAAACCTCTTGTATTACACAATTGCAACAAGAAGGATGAACTCAACCATTCAGGAAATCAAATCAATTGCCCAATTAGGAAGATAATAAAGGGGAAATAAATATATGAGTCTTTTAGATGCAATTAACATAGGTTCAACAGGACTTTTTGTTCACGGAAAACGTTTAGAAGTGCATGCCAAAAACATTTCCAACATAGACACCCCGAATTATCAGAGAAAAGTTCCCATTATTATTGCAACCGAAGATGTATCTTTTCAGGGAATGCTGAACAGAATGAAAGACAGCGTTTTTAAAACGGGACAGCTTCAATTTAATCCCGGCGGAGTTGCTTTTACGGGAGTTCTTGTTGACAATACCCCCGGAGATCTTGTTTATGCTCCAAATCACCCCGATGCAGATAAAAACGGATATATTCGGCGCTCTAACGTAAATCCTATGGTTGACATCGCAGACGCAAACATGTCATCGAGAGCTTATGAAGCAAGTCTTGCAGTAATAAGCGTTGCAAAAACCATGGCTACAAGAGCCACTGAAATGGGCAGGTAGTTTTCTAAATATCTTCATCGACTTCTTCAAAAATTTTTTCTGAAGATTCTTTTTCTTTTTCCTGCTGATTTTTTTGTTTTTTATCGCGTTTTTGATTCAAAACTTTTATCATATTGAGTTTGCCTATAAAACTCAAATATGCGCTTAACTGTGCGCTTTTATCTATAAAAGGTGAATAATGACTGAAGTCTTCCATTTGTTCCGGAGGAGCAAAATATTCTTCACTGGAATATTTTTCGCGCGAAGACCCTGCAGAATGTGCTGAACCGTCTGCTTTACTAAAACTTGATGAACTTGTTCTTGCAAAATTTGATCCGATGTCATCTATCGGCATTTTTCACTAATCCCCTCGCTTAATTTCGGATAATTCAACTTATACCGGAAATTTATAACATTATAACAGTTTTTTTAAAATTTTAAATCATTATTTTATA
>CAZXPD010000085.1:0-5046 GCA_964643065.1 uncultured Gammaproteobacteria bacterium
TATGTTACCGCACAAAAAACCGGCGCAAGATAACCGTTTGGAATATGCATTTTTTTTACCTCCCTGATTATTTCTTAATTATAAAACAGTAAAATATATATTTTTATTACAAATTATTATCGAAAATCAGAAATATTTTAAAGAAGTCGGCAGAGTAATACGAAGAATGATATAACGGCAGATTTTAAAGATTTTTTTATGATAACTATTGATACATCTTTGCTTTTTGATGCGAAAAATTTTATTTATAATACCAGGCGGAAGAATCAAAACGCTTATTCGAACATTGACAAGTTTTCAGATGAACATGCCGTCAACGGAACTCCAAAATATTTAAAACCGGCATCAGTTCAGGAGCTGAAAGAAATAATAACTGCTTTGAAACTTGACATCCCGAAGAACCGTTTTTCTATATTGCTGCTGTTACCGCCGGGAGAACTTTTCGATATGCTCTCGCTCATTGAACCCGAAAAACTGCTTTTGGGATTAAAGTTTTTCAATAAAGAAAAAATTATAAATTATTTGGCTCTTCTGCCTAAAGAAGATCTTATTAAGATGCTGCTGCACAAGATATCGAAAGAAAAACTTCTTAAATTACTGCCGATGAAAATGCATAAAAAATTTCTTGAAAGCAAAAATTTGCCCAAAGACGAGTTAATGAAAGTGATAATGACGCTTCCGAGGAATATTCTTGTTCAGCTGATTGAATTTATTACCGGAGAATCGGTGAATAACGATATCCCACGAGAAGAACTGGCAAAAAAATTTACTCAATTCGACAAAACCGTTATCGTCGAAGGTTTAAAGTCCCTTCCTCCAAACGAATTGACCGCTTTTATAACCAAACTCATTTTAAACAATGAGGAGTTGTTAAAGGAGTATCCCAAAATGGCTTTTATGAAAGAACTTATAAAATGGCAAAAGTCAGATATTATTGAAAGCATGATAGTTTTAGACCCTGAAAAGATTATTAACCTTCTGGGCGAACTGCCTGCTGATTTACTGGCAAATGTAGTGACTTTGATGGATCAGGACGAGCTTACGGCAAGGCTGCTTAAATATCACGCCAATTTGCTTTCATCTATTGCGGCATAAAAATTTAACAACACAGAACTTTCATCCTGTGTTGTGATTCCATTCTAACCTTTGTGCTTCCTAATGTTTTTACTTCCTAATACCCAGCTTTTCGATTAAACTTCTGTAGCCTTCAATATTCCTGTTCTTTAAATATTGAAGCAGTCTTTTCCTTTTGCCGACTAACATTAACAGTCCGCGTCTGCCCTGGAAATCTTTTTTATGAATCTTGAAATGCTCGGTGAGCTCTTTTATTCTTTGTGTTAAAAGTGCTATTTGAACTTCAGCCGAACCTGTATCTTTATCGGCTTTTTGATGCTCACTTATAATTGCCTGTTTTTGTTCAGTGTGAAGCGCCATTTAAATTCCCTCTTACTATTAAAGCCCGAAAAGGCTTCCTTGCATGATTAGTAAACTTATAGTACCACTTCAAAAAAAAAGTTCAAGGAGGAATTTGAGAATTGTTGATACATAGTCATTTTTTAAGGCATGGGATCATCTGAAACTGCAATTGCAGAGCAGCCTCTGCTTGTTGTCATGGCAACAGAACCTGCTGTGCAAGTCCAGCCGTCCCCTGTAACCCCAAGCGGCATTAATTCGTATTCGCCGTTTGTTTTAAGTACGGCAAAGTTTAAATAGTCCCTGCCAATCATATTGGGTTCTTTTTTCCCGTTTATATCAACAACTATTTTTGCGCAGTAATTTGTAAAGGTATCGAAAGTGCCGTTGCAGTTGGGCCAGACAACATCAAAATCAACAGCTACACCGTTGGTCAGGATGAGTACCCCGTCCCAAGTGCCTGTGGCTACCGTGAATCCGCTTGTGCTTTTATAATACTTATAAGAGGTGGGGAAAAAATCTTCCCAAGCGCCTCCTTGTCTCACTGAATTCATAACCGTCGCATACTGAGCTGCGGCTGCGCCGATTGTTGAAAAATCAATTATATTGCTTTGGTTTGAGGCTAGCGTTGCCGTGGCATTTTGTAGGTCCAAAAAGGTTTTTTTCGCCAGTACTCTTAATTGTTTGTCATTTGTACTTTGAAGTATCTGAGGAATAGTCAATGCAGCCAAAATGCCTATAATCAAGAGCGTTACTAATACTTCAGCAAGCGTCATGGCTTTTGTATTTGTTTTAAATGGCACCATTCATTAAACCGTCATATAACAAAATTAATAACTTCCCCCTAAAAATATAATATTTTGTCAAAAATGGCAAATTATCAATCTTTTTCACTGTATCTGTCAACTTTAAATCTCTGCACAGCAACGGCTTCATTCAGCGGTATTCCTGCCTTTTGTTTGCAAATACCCAGTTGAGCTTGGACTGTGTCTATTCCTTCCAAATCAGGCAGCAGCAAAGCCTGTCTTCCGCTTCTTGATATCGTTATAATGCCGTAAACTTTAGGATTAAGTTCTGACGGCGAGCTGACATCTTCCGGCGGATGGAGAACATCAACGGAATATACAAGATTTTCCAGCTCTTCTTCTGAAACAGGTTCAAATCTCGGGTCTTTCACTGCGGCGGCAACAGCATTGGAAATTATTTCTTCGATTACATCGTCTTTTGTCGGGAAAATAGTTCCTATACAACCTCTAAGAGCGCCTTCTTTTGTTTTTATGGAAACAAAAGCCCCTGCTTGCTTAACTTCTATTCCTTCAAGCTCAGACGGAGCAGCGGGTATTTTATTCTCTTTTACATATAATTCTACGGTTTGTCTTGCCAGTTCATAAGGTTTCATTTTTTTCTCCCGAATTACAAAACAGCTACGATATAACCGACCCCGAAAGGTCCTTCATAAGATAATACTTCGTTATTTTGCGGTTTCAGTCCTATTGCCCCAAATGCCGTCATTAAAGAGTTAAATCCGCATTCGCCCGCATTTTCTCTGATATTGGAATCAATTGAAATAATTGACTCATAATCACCTTTTTTAATGCCTTCTGTTATTATTTCGTCAAAAACTCTGCCTTGAGGATTATAACCCGCAGGGGCAGTCGGCAGAAGCCTGTGGCTTAAATCCCCGCTGGCTATAAGAACAATATTTCGGCCTAAATCTTCTGCAGTTTTTGATATAAAACTTCCAAATCTTATATGATGTTCTTTATTTAAAGCTGTATAATTTATCACGGTAATTTTATTGCTGAAGCCGGCTTTTTTCAAATAATAGAGCGGAACTCCGCTTCCATGATCCAAGTTGATTTTTGGAGGTATTCTGTCCAGCTTATTAAAAACTTCCTTTGAATTAAACTCCAATTTGTCAATAAATTCTATGTCGTTGTCAAATGAAAATCTTGCCTGAGGCGCGCCGAAATTGCCAAAATTCCCGTTCAGAATTTCATCGTTATAAACGCTGAAAAAGTGCGGATTGAAATAAGAGTGGGGTGTAATTATGACGACGGTATCCGGATTTAATTCGGCTATTTTTTGGCATACTTTATTAAGCGCAGAGACTGTTTTTTCTGTTTTCTTTTCCTCCCCTCTGCCGACTTCGGGGACTATTATCGGTGGATGAGGAAAAATAGCCGTTAAAAGAATATTTTTCATATTATTTGCTCCAAATTTATAACTTCATAAAGATATTTCCCTGCCGCTTCACCCATAGACCAGCAGTTCGGCTGAATTCTCAAAGAAGCCTGTGCTTCAAATTCTGCCGAAACGGTTTTCCCTACAACTATGAGGTTGTTTATGTTTTTTGGGATTAATGATTCCATCGGAATTTCGTAATAATCCTTTTCAGGAAGAAATTCCAGCCGGCTTTTATCTTCTTCTTTTGAATGTACATCTATGGGATAGTTTGACTTTGCACACGGATATTGGAATTTTTTGCAGTTTAAAATATCTTCTTTAGTTAATTTATACTGCCCTGCAATCCTTCTGGAGTCCCTTATTCCCAGTTCCGGCGCTATTTGGCAAATAAATGCTTCCTCAAAACCCGGTAAATATTTTCTGCAAAAATCCGCAATCCTTCGTATTTGTTTTCTTCCTTCTGTGTAAGCATAACTGATATCTTCAGCATTCAGAGGATGAAGGGTTTTCTCCGAAAAAATTCTCGGGCAGTTAAACGACAATGTACCTTTTTGTCCCGGGATTGAAAAAATCTGAAAATATGCCCCGTCTTCTTGATTTAAAACGCCTTCTTCAACAGCTTTAAGGAAAAAGGGGCGCAGTTTCCAGTTGTTGCCTTCCCATGTGTGAGCTGTTGTCAGCAGAATCTGACCTTTTTCATTCTTTTCAAAAGATGAAACACCTGAATCTGCGTCGATTTCCATAATCCAACTTCCGAATGTATCCAAATCAATGCCCGACATGTTGAATCTCAGGCTGAAAGTCTGATGGGAATGGTCAATTCCTTCTAAATTATTTTCGTATATCGAATCGTTCAGCCTGTTAAAAAGCTCTTCATTGTTTCCCAGTGAAAAATCAGCGCCTGCAAGCGCAGACAGCTCGGCGCTTCCCGTGGCGTCAATGTAATATTTAGCTTTATATTCCATAAAACCGCTTCTGCTATGGCACTTAATGGAAACCACTTTGCCTTTTTCGGTTTTGACTTCGGTAACAACCGTTTCAAAAAGCACTTTGACATTATTTTCGGCGCACATATCATCAAGGACGCATTTCATCATTTCGGGGTTAAACCAGCCGGGGTTTCCGTCGGAATGAACTGCAGAATCTCCGCTTTGCTCGAGTCGCGAAAGGACTTCCAGATAAAGGCCTTCTGTAAGGTTTGTTTCTTTATCGATAAGGTTTTTCATCATGGGAGTCACAAGGCTCGCAGTTGATGTTCCGCCGAGAAATCCGTTTTTTTCAATGACCAGAACCTTTAATCCGCACTTGGCAGCCGAAACAGCCGCCGCCGCACCTGATGTGCCTCCTCCTGCTACTATAACATCAAACAAGAAAAACCCTCCGAAACTTCCTCTTTAATATACTAAAACCCCGCATTTAATACAACTTGCACAAATGAGCTATTAA
>CAZXPD010000086.1:0-4801 GCA_964643065.1 uncultured Gammaproteobacteria bacterium
TAACTAAAGATTCGCTTCCGTCAAGAGCAATAACGGTTGGATTGGCGAGAAGTTTGGCTTTATTGTCGGTAATCAAAGCATTAATTTTTAACGCTATGTTATCTGCTATGCCTTTGACGGTACTGAACATAAAAGCTGATTCATTTGCTGCGGTTGAAAAACCAACTTTTCCAGCTGTTGATAATGCGCTGCCTGTTGTTGATGCGGCGTTAAATCCCGAGAAGAAATTCCCGCCTTTGCCTGCAACAGACAACCCGAGGTTGTTTGTAGAGGTTTTCGAGAGTTCAACCAGCGATACGTCAATTGCAACCTGTTCAAGAGGTTTATCAAGGTAAATTAATGCTTCTTCTACGAGAAGGATATCACGCTCAAGACCTGCAACGAGGATTGAATTAGTTCTCGAATCCGGTATAACAATTGCGCCGCCGTCATTATTATTAACATCAACATCCTGAAATGAACTTGATACTGATTGAATAGCTATTTCACTTGCGAGTTTGCTGGCATCATTAAATCTCTGACCTGAATTCAAACTGTCAACCTTTGCTCTGACTTTTTTGGAAGAAACAAGGGCGCTTTGACCGGTTGAAGATTGTCCTGAAACGTCACTTTTCCCCGAGAGATTAAGTTCGGTGTTTACTTCAGGAATTGGCATGTCAGCTGCAGATGGCAGTCCGGTTTGCGACTTGTCCATATTCAGACCGGGAAACATTGCCGCTAAAGGATTTAAGAAGTTCGCTGTTGTATTTGACTGAGTCGAACTTTGCTGAGTAGTTTTTGCGGCAGCCGATGTTTTATCCTGAGCTTTTTCTTTTGCTACGTAACCTTTGTTAAAAACACTGGCTTCAAGAATTTTTGCTACATCAACGGCATTTGAATAATTGAGTTTAAAAGCTTTTATATACTTTCTTGTTAATCCTTTCCTCGCCATTGAAGGTCTTGAGGCTACATATATAGTTCCGTTTTCAACTCTCGCTTCTAATTCGCCGCTTTTAAGGACAACTTCCATCGCATCGTTTAAAGTCACATTTTTGAGATTAGCGCTGATATTGCCTGATACGCTTTCATCAAGGACGATATTTTTGCCGCCTTCTTTTGCAAGTATTCTTAAAACGTCTGCAATGTTCATATCTCTGAGAGTGAGGGTGATTTTATTTTTTTCGGGAAATGCCGAAAATTTTTCTTCAAGATTTATCATTTCCTTCCCTATGTCCTGTTTGTCAGAAGATTGTTCACGTAATACAGGATTTGGGGAAATATTTTTCAGACTGTTCTTGATAGTATCTGCCATTACGGACTCGTCTGTATTAGCTGAAGCAATATTCTGAGGTGTAGCTGACGGGTTTTGTTCAGCGGAAAAAACTTTATCATCAAGAGCAAGGAACAAAAATGACAGGAACAGTACATAAAAGAATATTTTTCTTAAATTGTCGACATTCATATTACACCTCAAATTTATTATTTTTATAATTTAACTGCTTTATTGACGCTCATCTCATTATTTGAAAGGTTTTTATAAAATATTTTTCCTTCTTTTTTAAATTTGGCAGTTGAATTATTTGTATCGACTGCTAAAACTTTAATACCTTTATAATTCTCACCCGCGCCAAGTGCCTCGGAAACTCCGTCAACATTGACTATAACCTTGTCGCCTATAAATCCTTTTATGCTGAAGCTGGCTTCAACCGGCAGGATAGGTGCTGACGGTGCGCCGTTGGAGTTTAAAAACGGCAATCCGGGTAATCCTTTAAGAAACGGAGGAGGAACAATTTTGAATTTATTGGGACTAATAGGTATATTTTCTGAATAAACCAAAGAATTGTCTTCTTGAAATACGTCGCTTTTACCGGTTCCGGATAGTGCCGCTTTAACGGCAAGTTTTCTATCCATAGGCATAAAGCTTATTTGTTCTTTTTTTTCAGATTTATTGTCAGTAGTTTGAGGTTTAATATTTTCTGTTTTAATTTTATTTTTGACTGAGACAGCTATCTTTAAAGGTTTCACGATTTTTGTCTGTTTTAATTGTGAAATTACCGGCTTCTTATGAGCTGCCTGATTTTCTTTTGGCAGACTGAGCCAGTAATAATAAGACAAAGACAATAATCCCAAAATCAATGCAAGAATAATGATTTTTTTATTGTCCTCTGAAGGCGGGTTTTGACCTTCGAGTTGCTCTTCAAATTCTTTTATTTCAAATTCTTCCATTATTTTGAGTCCTTTGTTTCTGATTCTGATTCGTTCAGTTCATTTTTTACAAGTTTAAATACTTTAAGGTTAATCTGCATTTCAATTTCAGATTTTGATTTGTTGGCACTTTTTTTGTTTTCGGATACTGTTATATCTTCTATAAGAAGTGTTCTGCCGTAATGCTCAAGTATGTTAACGAATTTAAGAGTATCCAAATACTGACCTGTTATAATTACTTTTGCAGGAACGGAAGAGAAATTATAAGGGCTTTCTTCTTTTTTATCAGCTTTTTTTCTTGAACTTTTTTTCTTTGACTTTTTTTCTTCCTTAGGATCGACAATTTTGAGCTTTTTTTCACGTTCAGCTTTAAAAGAAGCTATTTTAACCTTTGATATATCAGCGAAACGTTCTAAATCATAAAGCAAAATAGGCAGGTCATGCTCAGGAGGGATTTTAACGTCAAAATCGGCAAGTTTTGTTTTTAAATCTTCCAGTTCTTTATTATATTTGACCTTTTTTTGCAAATCATTGAGGAGAGTTTTATTTTCTTCATATTTGTTTTTGGCTTTGCTAAGGTCAGAAGAACTTGTATTCATTTTATCCATTGAAGGAACGAGAATATATACAATAAAAAGAAGCGTTAAAACTGCCGGAATAAAACTTATTACAAGTATTTTTTTGGATTTATCCATTAATTTTGCCCCTTGTTATTGTCGGGTTGTGAATTAGACTTGATATGAGTTTCTATTGTAAATGTATACATACGTTTTTGAGGGCTGTACTCCACGCTGGCAATTTTCGAGTCATAAAGAGTAGAGTTTAATTTGCTCTGTTCGTTTAAGTTCAGGGCAAAATAAGAAATAATTTTAAGCGGGTTATAGCCTTTGCTTGCGCTAATTTGCCCTTTGATGCTTATTATACCTTTGTCTGTAGTGGTACCTGTTGATTTTGATTTTGCTATTTTGTTGATTTTAATTGATTTCGGTATTGTATTGCCGATATCTTTCAGTATTTTGTACCATTGAGATTTGGAGTCTTTCATCTGGTTATAAACAAGCTCTTTAACCTGGAGATCTTTTTTGAGTAAATCAAGATTTTTAGCAATTTTCGATGTTTTGTCCAGCTTTCTTTGAACAACAGCCGCTTTATTCTGAATATTGACCAGTTCAAGCTTATTTTGCCGTATTGAATAAAACGAAAACAGCCAGATTATCGAACAAATAGCGAATAAAGCGCATGAACCCAATATTACGGCAACAGAAATAAATTTGACCTTATCATCAACAGTTTCTTCAGGAGAAAGTAAAAGCCGGTCTTCGCGGATTTTTTCCGCTTTGCCGAATTCTCCTATTAAATTTATATTGATGGTTTTCAAGATTCCAGCCCTTTCATCGCTAAACCGATACTGACTGTGTAAGAAGGCAGATTTATGGGGAATAAAATATTCCCTTCAATTTGCAGGTTATTTTCTATATTTATCAAAGGATTGAATGCCAGAGTGGAAATTTTCAGTTTGTTTTCCAGATATTTATCAACGTTTTGGACACAAACGCCAAGACCCGAAAGCAGAATTTGAGTGACTTCCTTTTTGTCTTCGGTTTGTGAGTTATAGAATTCAATGGTTTTCTGTACTTCGTTAAAAATACCGCCGTAAACAGTTCTTATTGATGCCTGCGCCTTATTTAGCTGAGGATCAAGGTTTATGTTCATTCCCGGAACCACAAGAGCAATTTGAGGCAAAAGTTTTTTGACTTCGGCAGGGTTTTTTTCCACAGAAGCCGTAAGCATATCAAGAATGTTTTTCTTGCCTACGGGGAAATTGTGGCAGAACACTGGCATTGCTTTATCAATAACAGTCACTTCAGTGTTTTCGTACCCTATCATTACCGAAAGAATCAAATTGTCCGTATCGTCGAGAATATCTGAATTAGCAATTGCCCTGACTGTTGCAAAAGGTGAAAGGTCAATTGAAACAGGCGTAAGTCCCGAATTATAAATAATATCGGCATACATTTTTGCTGCAGCTTTGGGCAAAGCGGCAAGAATAACATCTATTTTTTCTGATTTTAACTGACTTTTTTTATCTTTTTTAATTATTTCAAAAGCAAAATTAATATCGTCCATTGGGAACGGCAAATGTTTTTCAGCCTCTTGCGGAATAATTGCGGCAGCTTCATTCAGAGGCATTTTGGGAATGCTTATTGTTTTTGTAAATGCTAAACTGCCTGACGCGGCAAGACTTACTTCTTTTGTGTCAGGCGAAGTTCGCTCAATCAGCTTCTTTATTGTTTCTGAAACATAAGATTCATCAATAATTTTGCCGTTTATGAATATGTCTTTTTCAAAAGGTTCAAAATCAAGCTGTTTAAGGTGAAAGGCATTGTTTTTCTTTTCCAGCAGAGACAGATAAATACCTTCCGCAGTTATGTCCAAACCCAATTTAGGCTTGTTTCTTTTCAAAAAATTCAATTCAATCATAACACCTTTTGCTTATTAATAGCCGCAATTCCTTTTCCTATAAATGTAATAAAAATTAATCCGTTAATATGCATTATGTTGATACCAAGTATACATGCTTAAGAATTTTTTAAAACAACATTCCTAAATTTTATTT
>CAZXPD010000087.1:0-4683 GCA_964643065.1 uncultured Gammaproteobacteria bacterium
TTGCAAAAAGGCTGCAAATAGGTAGCAAATAGGATGCAAAATTCAATGTTTTTTTGGACCGGTTACAAATGATAAATAAGCTTTTTAATTATTCTTAACCATTCCGATGAAACGTAAAAAGTTTTTTTAATAAAATCATCGTTGTATATTTATATATGTAATAAATGGTTCAAACGCCGAGGAAATGAAAAAGACAATTCTTTTGACGGGTGCAACGGGGTTTTTGGGCAGTTATCTGCTCAAAAGGCTTCTCGATGAAGATTTTGAAGTTATTGTTTTAAAACGCTCTTTTTCAAACACATCAAGAATAGAAAAGTTTTTAGACGAAGTAAAATCCTATGATGCCGACAAAATAAAGTTCAAACAGATTTTTGAAGAAAACAAGATTGACTGTGTCCTGCACTGTGCAACTAATTACGGCAGAAAAAACAACGATCCGCTTGAAATAGTTGAAGCTAACCTTATACTTCCCCTTAAACTCCTGCATGAAGGACTTAAAAATGATTTAAAGGTTTTCATAAACACGGATACAGTAATTGACAAGAGAATTAACAATTATTCGCTTTCAAAGAAGCAGTTTTTAGATTGGCTCAAGGTTTATTCAGCAGAGGTTAAATGCATAAACGTATCTCTTGAGCATTTTTACGGCTTCAATGACGATGATTCCAAGTTTGTAACACATATTATCAAAGCTGTTTCAAACAATGTACCCGAAATCGACCTCACGGCAGGAGAGCAGAAGAGAGATTTTATCTATATTGACGATGCTGTTGAAGGTTTTATGAAAATCATTCAAAACCTTGATAAAATTGAGAACGGCTTTGAACACTTCGAAATAGGAAGCGGGAAGAATATTTCCATTAAAGAAATTGTTGGTTTGATTAAGAAAATCGCAAATAATACCGTAACCAAGCTGAATTTTGGCAAGATACCGTATCGTGAAAATGAGATAATGAACTCGTGCGTTGATATTTCAAAACTGCAATCTCTCGGGTGGAAGCCTAAAATCGAACTTGAAGACGGTTTAAAGATAACGATTGAAGCTGAGAAAGGGTTGATGAAATGAAATATTTGGTTACGGGAGGATGCGGATTTCTGGGCTCGAATATCTCGGCTGAAATAATAAAAAGAGGCGATGAGCTGTTTGTTTTTGACAATCTTTCCAGAGTCGGCACCGATAAGAATTTAAGCTGGCTGAGAAGCATCGGAGAGTTTAATTTTCTTCAGGGCGATATAAGAAACGGCGAAGAAATTGAAAAAGTAATCAAAGAAACTAAGCCGGACATAATTTTTCATCTTGCGGGGCAGGTTGCAATGACAACTTCAATAGAAAATCCGATGACGGACTTTGAGATAAACGCAAAAGGAAGCCTGAACCTGCTTGAGGCTGTCAGAAAGTTTTCGCCCGAAAGCGCCGTCATTTATTCATCAACAAATAAAGTTTACGGCGACCTTGAATATATTAAATACGAAGAGGCTCATACACGATATACTGTGCCTGAATATCCGAAGGGATTTCCCGAAAATCTTCAACTTGATTTTAAAACCCCTTACGGATGCTCAAAAGGCTCTGCCGATATGTATATGATTGATTATTCAAAAATTTTCGGACTGAAAACTGCCGTTTTCAGACATTCATCTATGTACGGCGCCAGACAGTTTTCAACATTTGATCAGGGCTGGGTAAGCTGGTTCTGCGTTAAAGCTCTTGAAACCGAAAAGGGGATTTTAAAGGAACCTTTTACGATTTGCGGAAACGGCAAACAAGTCAGAGACGTACTTTTTGCATCGGATATGGTTGAGTTGTATCTGAAAGCAGGCAAAAATATTGAAAAAATAAAAGGCGAAGTTTTTAACATCGGCGGAGGTATTGAAAACAGCCTTTCTTTGCTTGAATTATTTGACATTTTGGAAAAAGAATTGAATATAGAGCTTAATTACAAAAAACTACCGCCAAGATTAAGCGACCAAAAGGTTTTTGTTGCGGATTGCAGTAAAATAAATCGTTATATAGACTGGAAGCCGAAGGTTGATAAAGTTCAGGGGATAAGAAAAGTTATAGATTGGCTGAAAGCATGACTAATAAAGATTTGAGCATAATAATACCTGCATTTCTGGAAGAAGAAAACTTAAGGCTTTTGCTTCCGAGGCTTAAAGACACTCTTGAAAAAACGGGTTTTAGTTTTGAAATTTTGATAATTGACACGATAGCGCCTCTCGACAATACACAAAGTGTATGTGAAGAATTCGGGGCTTTTTATACAAACAGGAAAGAAAATAATTCTTACGGCTCTGCCGTGAGAGAAGGTATCGCGTTATCAAACGGCAAGTTTATAATATTTATGGACGCGGACGGGTCTCATTCACCGGAATTTATTTCAAAATTGCTTGAATATAAAGACGATTACGATGTAGTTATAGCATCTCGCTATATTGAAGGCGGATTTACCGAAAACGGCAAACTTTTAACCTTTATGTCCAGGGTTTTGAATTTTTCGTATTCGATTATTCTTAATTTAAAATGCAAAGACGTTTCAAACAGCTTTAAGCTTTACCGCTCTGACTTGTTAAAAAGCAGCAGCTATTCCTGTGACAACTTTGATATTGTGGAAGAGATATTATTCAAAATTGCTAAAAGCAAAAAAGATTTAAAAATAAAAGAAATCCCTTATACCTTCAAGAGCAGAATTTTCGGTCAGACAAAAAGAAATTTGCTGCTTTTTATAATTACTTATATATTTACGATTATAAAACTTAGATTTAGCAAGTAATTGAATTATTGAAGATCAGAAAAAGCGTCAGAAAAACTGATAACTTTTTTCTGTCTCATTTCTTCAAGGCTGTTTAATACAGCTTCAAACTGATCTGTATCAAGAACGATTCTTAAAGTTTCGGATTCTCGCGGGCTTAATTTTTTTATCATGCTTGATATTTTACTCATATTAAAAAGAGAAGACAAGCCCATTTTCTGTATAAATAATTCCTGAAGTGAAAGAATATTTTCGCTCATTGAAAGTCCTTATATTTGCATTCCTATATATATAAAAAAAAATTCGACGGTAAAATTGCGATTTTTAATTAAAAATATACAAAACTAAATAAAAAATCCCGCTTATTAAGGCGGGATTTTTTTATATATTATCAGCTTATAAGTCTATCTGAAATCTGTTAAGCTGTTTCTCTTGTAGTAATCGGCGTTGTGTTTCGGTCCTGTTAAGATATTTTTGTCTGCATCGAATGCTTCGCCGATGTATCCGTCAGGCATAACTCCGTCATTGTTAACGCCTTTTGCCGTGGTGTTTGTTTGAATGTCGAAGTGTCCGCCCTGATCTTTTGCTAAGAATGAATATTCGTCGTCGCCTGTGAATTGATATTCGCCTCTTGTTGCATCCCATTTTTTGTAGGTTAAGGAGCATCCGTTGCCAAGATCATATGCTTTGTCAGCTTCTAAAGTTTTATCTTGTCCGTTGAGTTTAATTTTACCGTCTGTGGTTGCACCGAGTTCGACTGTGCTGTTTCCGTATTTGAAACCTAATTTGTCATCTGCCGTTACTGTTGATTGACCGTTCCAGGTTGTGAAGTGACCATTGACTGCTACGTCTTTGTCTTTAAGGAGACTGTTGTAGCCGGGTGTCATAATGTCGTATCTTTCGCCGTCAGGTCCGTTAAAGTGCGGGTCACCGTGGAGAAGAGATTCTTCGTTTGCCGCTACCGGTGGCGGTGGTGGTGGAGGCGGTGGGGGAGGGCATGGAGGTTCCGGCGGTTTGCACGGTGGTTTCGGTTCACATGGAGGCTTGGGCTCACATGGAGGTTTGGGTTCGCATGGAGGCTTAGGCTCACATGGAGGCTTGGGTTCGCATTTACCTTCTTGTATTGCTTTGTTTTCCTGTTTTATTTTGCCGCAACCTTTTTGAACTGCTTCATTTTCTTGTTCAATCTTGCCGCAACCTTTTTGTACAGCTTCATTACTTTGTTCGATTTTGCCGCCGCATTTTTGTTCTGCTTTATTCTTTTGTTCAATTAAGCCTCTGCCTTCTTGAACGGCTTTATTGCTTTGTTCGATTATTCCTCTGCCTTCTTGGACAGCTTTATTTTCTTGTTCAATCTTGCCACAACCTTTTTGTACAGCATCGTTTTCCTGTTCGATTTTGCCGCCGCCAAGTTGAACTGCTTTGTTTTCCTGTTCGATTTTGCCGCCGCCAAGTTGAACTGCTTTGTTTTCCTGTTCGATTTTGCCGCCGCCAAGTTGAACAGCATCGTTTTCTTGTTCGATTTTTCCACTGCCCAATTGAACTGCATCGTTTTCTTGTTCGATTTTGCCGCCGCCAAGTTGAACTGCTTTGTTTTCCTGTTCGATTGTACCGCTGCCGATTTGAACTGCTTTGTTATTTTGCTCAATTAAGCCGTTTCCTTCTTGAACTGCTTCATTATTTTGTTTAATTGTTCCTGTTCCGAATTGGTATGCATAATTGTCTTGAGTAATTGTTCCGCTGCCTTTTTGAACCGCGGTGTTATTTTGTTCAATTGTTCCGCCGCCGAACTGAAGCGCGTAGTTATCTTGATCGATTGAGCTTCCGGTGCTGAACTTGACGTTAAATACATCTTTACCAAGATCGACATCGAAATTATTTTTTGGAAGAGTTCTGTTTTCAAATAATGAATTGGAGATTAATAAATTGTTAT
>CAZXPD010000088.1:0-4627 GCA_964643065.1 uncultured Gammaproteobacteria bacterium
TTGGTCGCTCAGGATGACAATTTAACGTAAACAGGCTGCAAAATGGGTGCAGTTTAAAGGTAAATGTTACCTTTTGCATGGGTGCAGGTTGCCTTTTTATGGGTGCGGTGTTACCTAAATTTGGGTGCATTTTGCTCGAAAAAGGCTGCAAACAGGATGCAAAATTGCAAAAAAACGTCAAAAAAGTATGCTCAAAACCCTAGGTTTTCCATAGGTTTAGCGTATGTTTAGCGTTTTTTTTGAGCAAAATTTGTATAACGGGTGTTATATACACTTGTTCGGGGGGGGGGGTTGGTGGGTTGAAACCTTCCCTGCAGGCTATATTATAAAGCTTTCCATTCGGAATTAGACATATGGATAGAACCTAATTTCTTTACTTGAAGACTTCTTTTTTCAACTTCATACACATTTATAAATATTTTATTGGGTAACCTTTTCCATTCGTTAATTAAGTGCTGACATACAGCGATAGTTCCTTCTTCGTCTATTCCAGCACAAATAAAATGTACCCTTTCATTATCAAATGTTCTTACAAGAATTGCATAGTCCAAATCAACACTGGCTCTGTAAGATTCGGGATGAATCCAGCATCTCATTGTTTCAGTGCTAAATTCAATTTTTATATTTTCAGGAAGGTTTTTTAATAATTTTTCAGTAATATTATTTGAAGTTGGACTACCTAAAGATATTACCGGACCAGAAGAATGATTTCCCAACATCTCATCACCGAAAACGTTTATATCCTTTTTAAATTCTTTTCCAATGAGATTTGAAAGCTTGCAAGCTATAGAGACTGCTCCTACTCCAGTTACAGGAAATGTAGTTGGACCAATTAACTGTTTTTTAGAATTATTTTCAACATTTTTATAATATCTATAATTTTCTTCTTTCAAGTTTTGGTCAAATTCTATTTTGTTCCAAAACGAAGGAAGTATTATTGAAAATAAATTATCTTTTTTAATTCCAAAAAAAGAATAAAACTTTTTATTAATTATCCAAAAATATAAGTTTATAAATATAAAACTTATAAAAGTAATAACTATACCAATTACAAATGTATTCTTATTTGAGTTTAAAGCTGTAAGAATTAAGCTTAAAAGACCAGCCAAATTCATAACAGATTGTATTTTTGAATCCATAAAGTAAAACAACCCCATTATTTACAACAATTGAAAAATAATACGTACATCAATTATATAAGTTTACTTTATTTCAACCAAATTAATATACTAGAATAATAAATTGCTTTCTGGAAAATCTAGCTATAGGTGTGCAACATAATAGGAAGCAATGATAGAAAAACACAAATCAAAGCTCATCCCCATGTCGAATAACGGAACATTCTAAACCTGTGAAACATGTCGAAAAGGATCGGACGGAAAATACAAAAAGATTCCAACCCCCGTAAGGCTGAGTAGCGGAGCACCCGTAATGTTTCGCACTGCGTTGGATTGAATAGCTCTGTTCGAAACTCTGCGAAGCAGAGTGAGTTAGCGAAACGAATAATGACAGCAAGGATTAGAAGCAGTGCTGAAACCATGAATGAGTTAAAAGCTTCCAGTCACTGTTCATCACAGTTACTTCGGCTTTTAACTCCCGCTGCCGCATAGGATGCGCAGACTCCGAAGCCTGTTTTTTCTTTGCATACGTTTCTTTTTTCGAAAAAAGAAATGTATGGCGGTAGCTTTAGCTACCGAAACAAATATAAGAATCGAAAGGACAAAGTCCTTTCTACATTAAGGGAAGGCGCTCGGGCATAAAAACTCTCTAATAATCAATAAATCAGTATAGACAAAACAACGCGCATTAATCCAAAAAACCCTAAAACACTCTTGCGTACTGCAAACCGCCAAATCTCACTAAAACAAAAAAGGTTGCAAAAAGGCTGCAAATGGGATGCAAATAGGTAGCAAAATTCTATGTTTTTTTACAAATCCGAATCAAAAAAGCGGGAGACGAGGCTCGAACTCGCGACATCCTCCTTGGCAAGGAGGCATTCTACCACTGAATTACTCCCGCATTCGATAGTGAATAAATTATACAAACATCAAAGTATAATTACAAGACCTGATTTGTAATGTTTTATAACTAGCCCAATCCGCACTGCTTAGTGAGCTTCATACTGCAGTATTCGCCGCACATCGTGCAGGGCGAGCCGTCTTCAATTTTTTCAAAAACTTCCTTATCTATGGCGTATTTTGCCTGCAAACTCCAGTCAAGAGCTTTTCTTGCTTTTGACATCTCAAGGTCGAGTTGGATTGATTTTGCCCTTCCTCTTGCAACATCTGCTGCATGGGCGGCGATTTTGGAAGTAATTACACCCTGTCTGACCTGTTCCAAATCGGGAAGCCCCAAATGTTCGCTTGGTGTTACGTAGCATAGGAAATCCGCTCCGCAGAACGCGGCAAATGTCCCTCCGATTGCGGAAGTTATATGGTCATATCCGGGTGCAATATCGGTTACTAATGGTCCGAGCACATAAAGCGGGGCATTTTGGGTGAGTTTTTTGATGGTTTCAATCATGCCCTGAATTAAATTCAGCGGAACATGTCCCGGTCCTTCCACCATGCTTTGTACGCCGGCTTTTCTTGCCCTGTTGACAAGTTCTCCGAGAACTATGGTTTCGGCAACCTGTGCTCTGTCGCCTGCGTCTGCACCGCATCCGGGTCTTAATCCGTCGCCCAATGAAAGGGTAACGTCATAAGTTTTTGCCAAATCAAGAAGCTCGTCATATCTTGCATAAAGAGGATTTTCGAGGTTATGCCCTTGTATCCAGCTTGCAAGCATTGCGCCGCCTCTGCTGACAATTCCCGTGACACGGGTTTGTTCTTTGAGGTATCTTACGACTTCTTTGGTCACACCGCAGTGAACCGTAATAAAGTCAACCCCGCTCCGGCAGTGTTTTTCTATTACTTCAAAAATCTTGTCACCCGTAAGTTCCATAATGGATTGTCTTTGAGAAATGGTTTCAATCCCTGCCTGATAAATGGGAACTGTGCCGACGGGGATTGATGAACTCTCGAGGATAATTTTTCTTGTTTTATCGACATTTTTGCCCGTGGACAAATCCATAACCGTATCGGCGCCGTTTTTTTCGGTTATTCTCAACTTGCAGAGCTCTTCTTCGTCAGTGCTTCTTTCGTTAGAAGTTCCTATATTTGCGTTGATTTTAACGCTAAGTCCTTCGCCGACGCCTGTCGGAATTATATTGTGATGAACATTATTTTTCAGAATAACCACAGTTCCTTGTGCAACTTTTTGCATAAGCTCCCGCGGGTTTATATCTTCTTTTTCAGCTATTGCGAGCATTTCAGGTGTAAGTTCGTTTTTTCTTGCCATATCCATTTGTGTCATGTCGGGTTTCCTTCTAAAAATTATCAGCCTATTTATAATTTAACCACTAAAAGAGAACAAAAAACATCAGAATTTCGTTTACGCCGTAATGGTTTTTGACAATGAGGTTTTATTTGTCTATGATTTTATTGTGAAAATTAATATATGCCCGCGTAGTTCAGCATGGATAGAACGCCAACCTCCTAAGTTGGATGTCGTGAGTTCGAATCTCGCCGCGGGTATTTTTATATGTATTCGATAGCAGAAAGAATTTGGGCTGTTAAAAATAACCGTTAAAAACGAAAAGAAAACCTGTTAAAATAAGTACTAGTTTGCAGATAGATAACTTTTTATAAAAAGAGCTGTAATCTAAATGTCATATAGAAATAAAGTCGTTTATAATAGCTAACGAGGTGTAAACCGTGACAAAAATGAGCTCTAAAATATACACAATAGAGGAAATAAGAAATATTCTTAAATCTAATGAAAGCACCTTGAGAGAAAAATTCAAGGCAGTTAAATTTTATCTTTTCGGATCTTATGCAAGAGGAGAGCAAACACCCGAAAGTGATATTGATTTATTGGTCGAATTTTCAGGACCTGTTGGTTTTGAATTTATTGATTTAAAAGATGAATTGGAGAATATTTTTAGAAAGAATGTTGATTTAGGAACACCGAAAGGCATTAAGTCATTTGTCAGAGACAAAATACTTAAAGAGGCTGTAGCATTATGAAAGACAGGGATTACAGATTATTTTTCAATGATATTCTTGAATGCGGAAATCAAATAATAAAGTTTACCGAAAAGTTGAGTTATGAAGATTTTACAGCTGATGAAATGGTAATTAAAGCAGTAGAAAGAAATTTTGAAATTATGGGAGAGGCTGTAAAGTACATTCCTGAAGATGTCAGGGAAAGATTTAATAAAATTTCCTATCGTAAAATTGCAGGCATGCGAAATATTTTAATCCATAATTATCTTGGCATCGACTATGAAATAATCTGGGAAATAATAAAAAACAGCTTGCCCGAACTAATAATTCAGACCGAAATTGTGTTAACAAAATTGAATAAAGAAATAGAATAACAAAATCTGTCTTGCACTTTGCTCATCCTAAGTTGGATGTCGTGAGTTCGAATCTCGCCGCGGGTATTTTTATTAATAAATATTAAATTCCGTTATAAATTCTAAAACTCAGTTTCCAAGCTTATTTCGGTTGTAATTACTGATCAATTTTATAATTTTGATAGCAACTTTTTTAATATGCGGTTTTTAATCCCATATCAGATTATT
>CAZXPD010000089.1:0-4526 GCA_964643065.1 uncultured Gammaproteobacteria bacterium
GGCTCATTCAACCACGCATAAATGCGTGGTGTTCTGTCTTCGACCGCATAAAAAACGGGGAAAATTTCCCCGCCTTTTTTGATTTATTGTTAAGCGTCTTTGAACAATTCCTCAATCACAAAAGAATATTTTTCATTGACCTTATTGCGCCTGATTTTCATGGTCTGTGTCAAAAGACCGTTTTCAATTGCAAAAGGCTCTTTTAAAAGTTTGAAAGGTCCTATTCTTTCATGATTGGTGAAATTAGGTCTGTTTTTAACCCTGTTATTAAGTTCCTGTCTTATTATTTCCGTAACTTTCTTTGAACTTAAGTCCAGTTCCTGATTTTCAGGAATTGAAAGGGCGTTTTTAAGAACGTTTTCATCAGGAACAATCAAAGCTCCGAGAGTTTTTTCATCCTGTCCGACAAGCATAATCTGGCTGATATAGGGACTTTGAACACAAGCATCCTCTACGGGGGTTGGTTCAACTTTTTCTCCGTTGGAAAGAACTATGATATCCTTTTCTCTGCCTGTTAAAACAAGATGATTATTCGGGGTAAGCCAGCCAATATCGCCGGTATTGAACCATCTGTCTGGTGAAATTACTTTATTGGTAGCTTCTTCGTTTTTATAATAACCTTCCATAAGCTGAGGACCTCTAATCATTACAAGTCCTTTTTGTCCAATCGGAAGTTCTTTAAAGGTTTCAGTATCAACTATTTTGATTTCGGTTTGCATTAACGGCGGTCCAACGCTGGCGCTAACGTACATTGAGGGATACCTGACCGTAAGAATTGGTGCCGTTTCGGTCAATCCGTACCCGACCACCAAATTTAGTCCCAGAACTTCAAAAAAGTCATCTATCTGCTTGGGAAGAGCTCCGCCTCCGCTGATGCCGAATTTGAAATTACCGCCCGTGCCTTTGCGTATTTTGGAATAGAACAATGCGCTTCCAAGCTTGTGAATTGGATATAAACAAATGGTTTTTAATGCGCTTTCAAGCATTTTTAACGGTGATGGATTAATGTTTTCAATATCAAAATTTTTCAATCTTCTTCTGCAGATAACAAATTCAACACTCTTATTTATAAACGAATTAATGATAAATTGGGCAAAAGCCGGTTTTTTTCTCAGTTCCGCCTGCATTCCGTCATAAATAAGACTCCAGAGTCTCGGCACCGCTATAATGCTGTCGGGTTTGAAATTGCCGATATCCTGTTTGAAATTTCGCGGATTCGTATACACGAGCGTGCCGCCTCTCGACGTAATGTAATATTTGCAAGACCTTTCATAGGCATGCCATATCGGAAGAATTGCCAAATCAACATGCCCGGGCTCAACATGAAGTATATTTATCAACGCATTTATCTGGTGAAGTAAATTTCCGTGAGTTAGAAGTGCGCCCTTCGGCATTCCTGTTGTACCGGAAGTATAAATAAGCGTTGCGGGACTTTCTTTATTAAGAGAAGGCTCCGTAAAATCATTTTTCTTTCCGAATTCAATGATTTCTTCAAAGGAATAAACCGGACATGGCGCATTTGTAATGCTTTCCAATCCTTCAGGACTCCACAGCACCCCTATAAAACTTAACGGTAAACCTTGTATATGGGCTTCGATTTTTTTATAAAGCTCAACATTTTCTACAATCAAATATCTGCTCTCACTGTGTTTGACAATATATGCCAGTTCTTCCGCGGGGGCATGAAAACCTCTAACCGCATCAACAGCTCCTGTAAGAAGTATTGCCTGGTCGGCAATAAGCCATCTTGAGCAGTTTTCCGAAAAAATCGAAACTTTATCGCACTGTTTAACGCCAAGGCATTGCAAACCGGCTGCAAAATCCAGAATGTTTTCGGCAGTTTGTTTAAAAGTTAATTCTGTATAAGGTTTACGGTACGGGTCTTTGACAGCAATAACGTTAGCAAACTTTCTTGCAAGGTATCCCCAGATTTGAGGAAAATACTCTGCATCAAGCGGACTGACAATTTTTTTGAGATAATCTGATTTTTGAATGGTTCTCTGGGCGTTAACCGAACTTGTAGTCGATTTTTTTAAGATTTCATCTGAATTTACGCTCATTTTTCCCCCTGTTTAATTACTCAAGCCTGCTTTTTTACAATTTACAATTACCCACATGATTATAAAGAAAATATCAAAACTTTGGTGTAAATTTTGGTTAAGTATAAATTTGTGAGTATTTACAAGAGTATTGCCAAATCGTTAAAAAGCTCTTTTTGATAATCAGACTTATTGTCTTATTAACTTAAAGGGATTTGTCTGCTAAAATTTATCCGTAAGGATAATTTTAAGAACTTTATAAAGGAGTTTTCCTATGAACAAAAGAATTAGACAAAGCCTTGCAGCATTTATCGTTTTAAGCGTTATGACTTTTTTCAGTGCAGGTGCGTTTGCAAAAAATGCAGATTCGCCCAAAACAGGACACATTAATGGCAGAACAGTAGTTGCTGGAGCACTTTCTCTTCTGATTTGGCCGGGGATAGGTCAAGCAATAAATAATAATGACGGAGACAAAGTTGCAACTCATGCCATAATAGGTCTTTTTCCGCCCTATCGTTTCTGGTCGGGATATGATGCTCTTGTTGACAGGCAGGGTGGTTATTGGCACGGCAGGATTTAAATAGCTTAAAACGAGGGTCAAACCCTCGTTTTTAAATTGAGAGGAGTTCAAATGAAAAGCCCTGTTTGCTTTGCAAACCTTCGTTCACACAGTGTAGGCTCAAATAAAATAAATAAAATCAGAAAGCTTTTTGACGCTGCCGGATTTGCTAATTTCATCAGCCGCGATGAGCTTACCGCGGTAAAAATTCACTTTGGCGAAAAAGGAAATGACGGTTACGTAAATCCCGTCTTTGTCAGGCAGGTCATAGACAAAATAAAAGAAAAAGGCGGCAAGCCTTTTGTTACCGATACCAATACACTTTACTTAGGTTCAAGGCATAATGCGGTTGATCATTTGATAACCGCAATCGAACATGGATTTAATTACTCCGTAATCGGAGCTCCTCTGATTATATCCGACGGATTAAAAAGCAAAAATATTACCGAGGTTGAAATAAACCAAAAACATTTTGAAAAGGTAAAAATTGCCTCGGATATTGTCCATGCTGACAGTATGATAGTGATTTCTCATTTCAAAGGTCATGAGTTGGCTGGTTTTGGCGGAGCCGTGAAGAACCTCGCCATGGGATGCGCCCCTGCAACAGGAAAAAGAGACCAGCATTCGCCAAGACCATATGTAATGAAAGAAAAATGTATTGCCTGCGGGCAATGCGGTTCAATTTGTCCTGAATCTGCCATAAGAATAATTCATGGAATATCAGTTATTGATAAAAAGCTCTGCATAGGCTGCTGTGAATGTCTTTCTTTCTGTCCTTCACGAGCTATTGATATTGATTGGGAAACGGAAGTATTGCCTTTTACGGAAAAAATGACCGAATATGCTCTCGGTGCAGTAAAAAACAAAGAAAATAAAACCGGCTACATAAACTTTCTGATTAATATTACTCCCGACTGCGATTGTTTTCCTTGGAGCGACGCGCCGTTTGTGCCCGACATCGGAATTCTCGCATCAAAAGACCCCGTTGCAATCGATAAGGCAAGTTATGACCTTGTTAATGCTCAGAGCGGAATTTCAAATACAAAATTGAAAGAAAATTTTGAAAAGGGCAAAGACAAGTTCAAAGGAATGCGCCATTATACGGAAGGCTTTGTCCAGATTGAATACGGCGAAAAAATAGGACTTGGAAAAAGTTCATATGACTTACTCGAAGTTGAATAACAGTTACTGCTGATTTTTTGGTGCGGTTAATTCCGATAATTTATCAAGAAGCCTTTGAGCAGGCATATACCATATATTTAAACTCAGGCACTGTTTCAACATATTGAGGCATTCTTCGTAGGCGCCTATATCATAACTGTACTGTCCCAAAAGATAGTATATTTCAGAATCCTGCGGAACAGCTTTTTGACTTTTCAGGAAAAAGCCGACTGCAAGATTAGAATAACCGGTATTCATAAGAGCTTTGCCGATAAATTTGTAACTTTCAGGGTTGATTGAATACAAAAAATCATCACAGGAAATAAGATTTTCGGCATACATTACTTTTTCGGCAGCCAATAAATATTCCAAATCGCTCTCAAGATAGCTTCTAATTTGAAATATGGAAGGAATGCTTTCAATTTTTAAATTAATAAGAGAAAGAAGCGCTTTACCCCACCTTGCGGCAGGGGAGTCGGGAGCTTTATTCCACAGCTTTAAGGCTTCTGCCTCATTTTCCATAAGCAAATAGCAAAAACCCGCCTGATATAACTGTCCTGTCTCATAATACAACCCCAGCGCATCGATATACTGTGTGTTTTGAAAATAAGCCAGAGCAAGAGTTTGTTTCAGAAAATCATTCCCTGTTTTTTTATATGGAAGCAAAAGCCCTATTGCATTTACAGGCTTTTTATTGACCAGAATTTCTCTTCTTGCTTCATCAACAACTTTATTCAAAGCATCCAATTCAGCAAAAGAGTTGCTCA
>CAZXPD010000090.1:0-4166 GCA_964643065.1 uncultured Gammaproteobacteria bacterium
TAATTTTGATAGCAACTTTTTTAATATGCGGTTTTTAATCCCATATCAGATTATTCAATTTGCATTTTACAGAAGGGAAAGGAGACGGAAAATGATTTCAAAAATTAATTTTGCAAATGCTCAAATCAGGCTGTCACAGCAAAAAGCTTAATCTACAAATGTGTCTTTCGGTTTGGATTATAAAACATTAAGAGATAAGGGACACATGGTACTTGATGAAGATTTAAAATGGATGAGTCCTTCTGACCAAAGAGAAGCGCTTGAAGATATGCAAAGAGAAGATATCGGTACTCCGACGGACAAAATGATTATAGCCAGAAAGCTACAGGATTTAAAAGATGACCTTGAAAGTCCCAGAGGAGATTAGTCTAAACTTAATTCTCTCTTAGTCCGTAAATACTTCAAAACCGCATGTTATTGTTGATTATTCTAATTTTTTAAAGGATAGTCTATAATCAATACTGCAGAATAATTTTGAAGATATGGAGTTCGTCGTCACATTTTAAGGAATAAATTGTTTTGTTTTTGTAAAAAAACTGACCATTTGGTCAATAAATATTGTCCATTGGATAGTATAAAAATTTTTCGATTAATTTCATACTGTTAATGGCAGAATAGAAATTTAAGGCATTTCGTATGGCAGATAACATAATCAATAACGATATCATTAGCAATAACGGTCTTGTAAAACAGAAGCAGGAAATTCTCGGCATCGAGAAAAAATCTTCATTCAAAAATCCTTATGAAACATCGCTGCATGAAATCGACGATAAATCCGAAATTTCTGATGAAGCCCTTGCGCTTTATGATAAATACCAAGAGATTGAAAAATACAAAAAAATGGTTCTCGATTCGCTTGGCGAAAGTAGCGGAACCGATGAAATAGCCAATTTGATTGAAACCGGCAAATATAACATTTCAGACGAAGAACTTGCAGATTCTTTGATGCAGGATGAAGATTTTTTGAAAATGGTATTCCAAGCTGAATAGATTTTTGGACGGTAGAAAATGATTGAAACGACTCCGGAACAAAAATCTCTGCCAGAAACATATGAGTCTAAACTTCCCGCAGATAAAACCGACCTTTTTGAAAAAGGAATGATGCTCTATAAACGGGGAGATATTATTTCGGCTCAGGACGTTTTTAACGGACTTGCTTCATCCAATCCGGATTTTACGCCGGCTCTGGTTAATTTGGGAAATTCTTATTTTAAGCAAAAAAACTATGCCGAAGCTTCAAACTGGTGGAAAAAAGTTCTCAAAACAGACCCGAATAATGTTATATGCTATCTGAATCTCGGAAATGCCAGCTTTGCCGAAGGAAATGTCAGAGAAGCTATCAGTTTTTGGAACATCGCTATCGGAATTACTCCGGATTACGGACCGGTGCTTTTAAATTTATCGGTTGCATACGAAAAAATTAAAAATAAACTTGCAGCTTACAGGTTTTATGAATTATATCTGCGCTACTGCATGAATCATTCCCCGACTGAATTTACAAAAGTGAGCTCATTATTGAACAAGTCAAAAAGAACAGCGCATGCCCATTTTACATATGCGGAGAAAGTTCAGAGAAGAGGGAAATTCCGAAGCGCGTTGAAACATTACATGAAAGCGGCAATCATTTATCCTCTTCATCAGGAAGCGTGGATAAATATGGGTAAAATTTGCTATAAGCTGGAAAGATTTGATTTTGCATCTAAATATTGGATACAAGCGTTAAAAATTGACCGAAATTCAAAGTTTTTATACTTTAACTGCGGTGTAGCGCTTGAAAGAAATAAAGATTACAGCCAGGCATACTGCCTTTATAAAAGATATTTGGTATTGCCTAACCTTCAAGGAGCCAGCTTATTCCCCGTAAGGGAAAGAATAGCAATAATTGAAACCTATCTGAAAGAACATCCTGAAGAAGCAAAAAAACATCTTAATCTGGCTGAAAAATTTTATAACGAAAGACAGTACCAAGACTCGCTCTGGGAATACGAAAATTATGTTCTGCTAAAACCGGATCAAAATTATTCCTATGAAACAAAAATTCAGGAAATACGAGATTGCATTGACCCGATACCTAAAGCAGCTAAAATGGCTTATGAAATCGGTAACACTTTATACAAACAAAAGAAATTCGACAAAGCTGCACTGGCTTACAAAAGATATATAAGGCTAATGCCCAGGGGCGAACATGTAAAAATAGCTAATCAAAGAGTTTTTGAACACATGGATTACATGAGGGCAAAAAATTTATAAAAGTTTTTGCTGTAAGTAAATCCTCAGCGGTTGTTATTTTAATGTTCGAATAACTGCCTTCATATAAAAAAACTTTGTGTCCGCTTCTTTCCATTAATGCCGAATCATCCGTAAAATTGCAGCCTGTAAATTTTTCATGAGCTTGCAGCAGGTCTTCATAATTAAAAATCTGAGGGGTTTGAATTTGCCATAGCTCATCTCTGTCAAGCGTGTCTGTTATTTCCATATTAGAGCCGCCTGCTCTTTTGATTGTATCTTTTACTTTAACGGCGCAAACAGCGCTGCCTTTAGAAAGCGCCGTTTTGATGCCTTTGTTGAGAATTTCATCAGATATCAGAGGTCTTGCCCCGTCATGAATAAGAACAATATCAGGCTGATTTTCGACTGCTTTTAGAGCAAGAAAAACTGATTCCTGTCTTGAACTGCCGCCTTTTATTATTTTCTCGATTTTGGGAATATTATATTCCTTAACTGTTTTGGGAAGAACATTTAATAAATCTTCCGATGCAGCAACTATAATTGAGTTGATTTGCTCCGAACCGCTAATTCTTAGCAAAGTATGAACTATAACGGGTTTGCCGTTAAGCTCTTCCAACAGTTTGTTATCGGTTTTTGAATATCTTTCTCCCGAGCCTGCCGCCGGGATTATTGCAGTAATTTTCATCAGTCCGCCTTTTACGAAAAATGGGAATAAACTTTGCCTTCAAAACTTTTTTCGTTTATCTCAATGACCTTACTATCTTTATTCACATAAACTGCCGGTTTTTCATGAATGTTTATAACTCTGCCGATTACCTTAAAAGGCAGTTTATTCTGTTTAATTATTTCCAAATCCTGTTTGCTGACAGTTCCGACAAGCTCATAGTCTTCTCCTCCGTATAAAATCCAGTCCTGAACTTTTGCAAAGAACTTCAGGGCAACGTCTTGAAGAGCTTTTTCATACGGAATATCCGCAAAATTAATATCCATGCTCACGCGGCTGCTTACAGAGATTTTGTAAAGTGCATCCGCAAGTCCGTCACTCGTATCCATCAAAGCCGGAGGACGTTTGCAAAGTTTAACCAAAGCTCTGCCTTCTTTTAGTCTCGGAACGGGATTTATATGAGTGCTTATAAAAGTTTTAACGGTTATTTCATCGGTATTGCCGACAATATTGTCTGAACTCAGCGTTGATTCAAGGAGCTGCAAGCCCGCTTTGCTTGAACCGAAGTGCCCGGTAACAATAACATAATCATCAGCCTTTGCGTTGCTTCTTTTAGCAGGCGTTATGCCGTTTGAAAAACCCACAACAGCGACACTGACGGTTATTTTTTCAGCGCGGGTTAAGTCTCCGCCGACTACTTTGACACCGTATGTTTCGGAAATTTTTCTGACACCTTGATAAAATGATTTTATAAACTCTTCTGAAATATGTTCCGGCAGTGACAGCGAAATCAGACAATATCCGCCTTCAGCACCGGCAGCTGCTATATCGCTGAGATTAACCGCTATTGATTTGATGCCCAAATCATAAGGGCTGATAGTTTCAAGACGAAAATGAATATCCTGAATAAGCGTATCCTGTGTCAGGACTAACCCCTTATCTTCAATAAAAGCCGTATCATCCCCGATAAACTGCCGTGACTCGGGAAGTGTTTCCTTTATAAGATTTATAAAAAAATCTTCTTTCATTACAAATTGTCATTTCTTTCAATTTGATTTGAGTATAACCTAAAATGGGAATGGTGACGAATAGTTAAAAGTTCATTTTTTCTGTTTATCACCATTTCCCTGGCGGAGTGAAAAATATCGGAAATGATGAATTTTCACTGTGTTGATTACTCTCTTACGGGTGTTCCGCTAAAACACAAACCAATTATGTCTTCCTGAAGCACCCTGCTATGCAAAATAACTATAATAGCTGATGTTCAGGATCT
>CAZXPD010000091.1:0-3965 GCA_964643065.1 uncultured Gammaproteobacteria bacterium
AGGCATATGTGAGGTATCGCAGGTAATTACCGCTACGTTGTTTTCAAGCAACGCGGCAATAAGCCCCTGCGTTATTGTTATCTGTTGATTATCAAGTATCACTATCCCCGTATCTTCAATAGGCGCCGAATTCTTATTGCTTTCTTTTTCCTCCTCTATCCCTGGATACTTAATTTTTATCTGATCATCTTTTTTACTCAGATAAACCGGGCTGCCAAAATAAAGTGTTCTTTTTATCATAACAATTCCTCCGCTGTTAATTCAACTTAAATTTGTCCTTTTTCTCCGGCTTCTTTTATAAAACCGGTTATAGTATCAATAACATTGCCGGGATTATATAATACTTCGTCATTTGTAAACCGCAGAAACCTGATATTCAGATTTTCTATTATTTCCTGCCTAAGTTTATCATATTCTTCTTTTCCTGTATGCGAGTTGCCGTCAATTTCAATTGCAAGTTTCAGTTCGGGGGAGTAGAAATCGACAACAAACCGGTTAATGCTGTACTGACGTAAAAACCGGGTATCTGATATTTGATGTTTTCTTAAATAGCTCCACATTATTTTTTCGGCAGTGGTGGCTGCCGCACGCAGCATACGCCGCTTTTCCTGCTCTGATTTTTTGTTGAATATACGGGTCATTACTTTTTCTACCCTCCCTTTTGAACCCCTCCTTAATCCTCCCCTTTATAAAAGGGGAGGAAACAAGAGGGTTTTAATTTTTATAAAATAATAACATGTAAAAGAACCAAAAATTTTCCTCCCCTTTTATAAAGGGGAGGATTAAGGAGGGGTTATGCTCGCATAACCTTTCCCGTCAACGAAATTTTTACCTTTACTGCTTTAATTGTATTAAAAGTACATGTTATTACCGAACCAGGTGGACATTCTTTCGGTTTATCGGGATTAAGTTTTGTATAATTATGCAAACCCAAAGCTATTCTCCCGTCAACTGAAAATTTTATTACTCTGTACAATCTTCCAAAGAACTCTTTTTTATCCTCCCAGTTAATTTCATCGGGGTGGTTATTATAAACAACAACAAGGTCTTTTTGCATTAAAGTAAACAGAAGCTGTTTCCCATCTTTTTGTTGGGGATATAGAGGAAGTTTTTTAATTGCGTTGTTAACCGCGTCAAAGAAAGAGACCGTCCGGTAGGCTCTCTTTTGCCCGTCGCTGTAAACTGCAATCAGGTAGTTGCTACCCGGAGCCGCAAACAGTTTTTTATTTTCGTTCGGCCTTATTTGTACAAGATTATTTGCGGAATCAATAATACGGACTTTTTTAACGGGTATTTTCCTTTTCCCGTCTTTGCTTGTCATAAACAAAGGGATTGCAAGCGCGTTTTTTATATTGGCCATTCCCCCATGTTTATCAATATGCGCTAAAACAAGGTTTCTAATTCCTTTATCAACAATGGCGTTAATCTGTTTTTCCTTATCGAGGGTTTCAATTTTTTTGCGTATAACAAAATTATTTTCGTTTGTATAGGGGTTCAGTATCTGTCCAAAGAAGGTTTCCTCGTGCAGCGGTCCCCTAACCGAAATTGTTTTTTGCCTGATATTTTTTTTGGAAAATTTATACTTGTTTGTTTTTACGGTAATTAGCCTTTTAGCGTTTCTGTACGAAATAAGAATTTCCGATATTTTATCTTCAGCCTGTTTTTTAAAGTCGGCAAAAGGGGCTTCCACATTTTTAAGTTTCATGCGCCCGGTATAATCGAACTGGCTGCCGATGCTTAAAAGTTGAATATACCTTACAGAAGTGCAGGCTATTACCAGCGCGTCTATTGCATGGTGGCGGTGGTCTTCGCGGCTCTTCTCGTTTTGCCCCTCCTTGTTTAATATTTCGTTAAGCCCCCAAAACCGGCGCAAATATGAAGTAGCCTGGCCGTTGGTTACCTGAACATTGCGGCAGACTGTTTTTAATTTATTTCTTATTTCTTTTGCAATATACGCGGTGTTATTCAGCTGCTGCGAAAGAAAATCACCCGGAATTTCTTCAATAGTAAATTTTGCCTGTTTTCCGTCAGGAAAGTTTTTAATTCTTTCTTTAAAAGCCTTCCATTCTTCCGGCTTGCTTACAAAGTATTCAAAAGGAGTTTTGTTTCCTTTCAATAAATTAAAATCTCTCTCGCAAAGAGTTTTATTTCCAAACGAGTCATTCATCGAACGGCTGTAAGGTATTATATGCTCAATTTCAATATCGGATGAAAACAAAACGGAGAGGGGAATAACTTTGCCTGTATAAGGAGAAACTCTGCCGCATTCGAGCCATAGCAAGTATTTAACTTTATCTGTGCTTTTTACGTTACGCGCAAATTTGCGGAATTCGGCAATATCTATATCCGATTTTATTTTCAGTAATTCCTTTTCGGCAAACTCAAGTTCAAGCCACAATTCAAATTTTATCAGGTCGGCTTTTGTAACGGTATTAACATTAAGTTTATTTTTAAGGAATTGCGCATATACTTCGCGTCTTTTATTTTTTTCATCGTTGTTTCTTTTTATTTTTTCTCTTTTAGCTTTTGGAATTTTCTGCTGCCGAGCAAATTCAACCATTATAGTATCCGGTTTTGCGTATTCGCAGATTATCTGGTTTTCAAGTCTTATAGTTTCGCTTACCGATTGCTGTACAAGCGGGTTTCGTAAATTATCCTCTTTGGGGTTTCTTTCAATCTTGTCTTTTAATTCTCTCTCTAATCCGTCAGTTTCTTCATCAAACGAATGATGATAACCGGCTTTAGCAGCTGCCTCGGCATAATCAAACCCTTCTTTCATAAAAGGAAGGATTTTGTTGATTGCTTTTGAACTTAAATTGCAGTAATCGGGCTCTAGATCAATCTTCTTATATAATTTAATTTGTCCTGCATTCAATCCAAGCTTTTCGGCTGCGTAAATTTCAATCCACTCTTCATCATTTGCAAAATAGAGAGTATGCCATAATTTATACTTTTGTTCGACGGTTAGTAAGCCAAAATATTCCCTGCCAAGCGCAGCCGAAAGTTTTGCATACGTTACATTCCCTTTTATTTTTTCAGGCATATCCTTCTGAAGAGAATAAGCCTTGCCGAATCCGAGAACTGTTTTAATTCCGGCTTTAGAAATTTCGGTCACACCGTTTAAATGATCAGCTAAAGCTCTCTTTTCATCAACAGTCAGTTTGTCTCTGAATCTTGCCCCGCCTGTTACCCGTAAATTGCTGATAGTCTGCCAAATTCTGAACTCCTGAAACTCAAAAGAGGATTTTGGAGCAACTCTTTTAAGCGGTTCAAAACGGCACCTGCCCACAAGATGCTTTTGCGATTTAAGAGGCCTTTGATAAAAGATACAATTATTTTTTAATTTTTTATAATTTTCTTCGGTAAATACATCCGGATAGAATTCTTTTTGCTTAGCCCAGATTAAATCAAATTCCTGTTCATACATTTTCCGGTAAACAAACCGCCCCCTAATCGGTTCGCTTGGTTCATCGGGGTTCCCCTTGTTATCATCATTGCTTTTGTTTATAAACAGCGAATAAAAATATTCCCCCACTGTGCGGCAATTACTTTGCAAAACATTTTCTTCAAGTTCAGCCATTTTCTTTTTAATTCCTTCAAGCTCTTTTTCTTCATCACTCCCCCGAGAGCCTTTTTTACTGCTTTTAAAGCCTCGCCTTTGATTTAGAAGAAGAAGTATTCTTCCCATTTCCTTTAATTCAATCTTTTCGTCAAGAGCTCTACTCCTAAGTTTATATAATTGAAAGGCGGTAAGCTGCATGGTTTCAGGCGGGAGCATATTTAAATCAAGTAATGTTTTTTTAAGCAGCTTCCTTCTTATTTTGTAACGGTCGTATAGCCGTCTTATCCCTCTTGCTGTACGCCGTGCTGCGTTCTTCGAAATTTCGGTTCCCGATTTATTATAATCGTCTTCTTTAACCCCAACGGGAAAAATGCGGACACCAATATCTATTATAGAATTTTCG
>CAZXPD010000092.1:0-3774 GCA_964643065.1 uncultured Gammaproteobacteria bacterium
GTAGGACTTTTACTATCCTCGTGACCACAGCTCGCTGTCAATAAATACTTACCTTGTTAAACACACGGGCGAGCCAGGCGGCAAAGCCGCCGTAGCGAGCCCAAAAGAATAAATATCCCCCTCCCTGAAAAATATCGGGGAGGGGGCAAGGGGGTGGGTTTCTCTGTTCGGGACTCATAAGGGGGCGACAGCCCCCTTATATTCCTATGGGCGGGCGGGTGGGAAAAACAAAACTGTGACCAAACGGCTACAATTAGGGGACCTTTGGACGCCCAAATACCTGCTATAATAACAATATCAGCAGTATCAACTGCAATAATATATATAATATGTTACAAAAATCATGATAAGAGACCAATTTCCTTATAAACACAGCCTCAAAGGGCGATTTGAATATAACAGCATTTACAAAATAGGTTGCAAAAAGGCTGCAAATGGGATGCAAATAGGTAGCAAAATTCAATGTTTTTTACAAAACTAAATTAAAAACAAAAGCAGAACATTTTAAATAATACAGAGAATAACTCTATTGGCAGCTTAACCCTTACTCGCCGAGATAATTCTTCAGACTCTTAATTCCCCTGTTATTCCTGCAAAGCTTCTTCAGCTTGCTTATAGCCCTGTTTTCTATCTGACGAATTCGCTCTCTTGAGACACCGTATCTTGAGCCGATTTCCTCAAGAGTTTTTTTGTTTCCGTCATCATCAAGCCCGAAGCGCATAATCAAAACATCTCTTTCCTTTTTGCTGAGCTGGTTAAGAATACGCCTGATTTCGTTGAAAAGGTTTTCCTGAATAACCTTTTTATCGGGGGAAATTGTCGAGTTATCAATAAGAAAATCACCTATTCTGGTTGTATCTTCTTTTTTGTTCAAAGGAGTTTCAAGGCTTATTGTTGATTGAGCGGATTTTAAAATAGCTCTGAGCTTAGACAGTGAAATTTCAAGCCTTTTTGCAATTTCTTCTTTTGTGGGTTTTCTGTTTAATTCTGTAGTCAAATCCCTTGTTGCTTTTTTAATTTTGCCGATAGTTTCTATCATGTGGACAGGAAGTCTTATTGTTCGGGATTTATCGGCTATACCTCTCGTAATTGCCTGCTGAATCCACCATGTTGCGTACGTGCTGAATTTATAACCCTTTTCGTAGTCAAATTTTTCCGCAGCGCGCATAAGCCCCATATTGCCTTCCTGAATCAAATCCAGAAAAGACAAGCCTCTGCCTATATATTTTTTGGCAATGCTGACCACAAGGCGAAGATTTGCGTTTACGAGTTTTTCTTTCGCATTGATATCATCGTGGATCTTTATTGCCTTTGCGATTTCCAATTCTTCATCTGAGGATAATAGCGGTATTCTTCCTATTTGCTGAAGGTAGATTTTAACCGAATCGTCAGCTATCTGAGCTTTTTTGTCGATAGGGGCATCAGTGATTTCGGCTTCCATGTCAAATGTATCTATATCAAAATCGTCAGACTCGGGAGTTACTGTAAAAATTCCAAAAGTAACATCTTCCGCTTCAATTTCATCTTCGGTTGAAAACGCTTTTTCTTCTATATCTTCAGGTTTTTTGCTCACTTGTGCACCACTTTCGTTTAGTATATTCTATTATAAATTTTTACAAAGATATACAATTTTTCGGATGAATTTTTAAGAAACTATCATACTATCGGGTTTAATTAAGTTAATTAGATTTTAACCGACAATATGACTTGAATTTTATTAATAATAGTTCATCAACAGGCTTGGTACTTTAACAGACTATTACAGATTGCCCCCGAGTGCTTTATATAAACTCAGTGTATCAACAAGAAAATCTGTTTTTGCCTGTGTTTGTCTCATTTCATTTAATGCCAGATTTTGCCTGAATTGAAGCGTATCAAAATACGAAATAAGCCCTTTTTCATAACGTGCGTTTACCAGTTCCATGTTATTTTTTTCAAGCTCTAAGGCGGTTAATTCGTCGTTATATTTAGATGTGTCATATTTTAAGGAAGCAAGAGAGTCGTTAACTTCCTGAAATGACTGTAGAATAGTTTTTTGATAACTTTCAAGCATTGCTTCATAGCTGTATTTTTTAGCTTTCAGCCAGGCGAGTCTTTGACCGCCGGAAAAAATCGTTTCTATGATATTCCCACCTACCGAAGCTATATAGCTGTCCCAATTAAAGACTTTGGAAAGTTCATTAGCATTAAAGCCGAATTTTCCAAAAATATTAATATCGGGAAGAAAATCTTTTCGGGCAAGCTTAACGTCTATTCGGGATTTTTGAAGCAGAGCTTCGGATTTTAAGATATCCGGGCGGTTTAAAACGGCTTCGGATTTAATACTTTCGGGTAAATCCTTTAGCAAAGCTATATCATCTATTGAAGAGCGTTTTAGAGAAGAACTGTTATCGGATGTTTCTCCTGTCAAAACCGCAAGCATGTTTAAAAATACCGTTCTTTGCTTTTCAAGCTCGCTTAAGTTTGAATTTGCCTGCAAATATGCTTGCTCTGCCTGAATTGTGTCCATTGACGAAATCAGTCCATGGTTGAATTTTTCTTTTGCAAGCTCAAAAGATTTTTTGCTGAGAGAGGTGATTTCTTTTTGAAGCTCTATTTGTTTATCCAGACTGATTACATTAAAATACACACCCGCAACAAGCGAAGTCAGAGAAATATAAGCAGATTTTTCGTCATATCTGACAGCTTCAAGTTCTTTTACTTTTTGAATTGTTGCATCTCTGTTTTTTCTCCACAGGTCAAGTTCATAATTTGCACTGAGCGGAAAAGTAAATGTATTTGACGTTAACGAACCGTTTGAAGTGTTTGCTGAAGTCTTTTGTCTCAAATAATCACCGCCGATTGTTACTACGGGGAATTCCTTACCCAAAGACTGCCGAACAAGAGCCTGCGTTTCAAGAACTTTTAAAGTCGCTATTTTCAGGTCATGGTTCGAAACAGCCGCTTTCATAATATAGCTGTCTAAGACAGGATCATTAAACCTGCTCCACCAGTCTTTGTTTATGTATTGGGCTTTATTGTTTTCAAGAGCATTTTTATAAATCTTGGGATTGGGTTTGATTTTTGCCCCTTGCGCGCTGAATGCGGGAAAATTTAGGCTCATTAGGCACATTAAGGTTATTAATGCAGTGATTTTTACTTTGTTCATAATATATATTTCCTCGAAAAATTAATTTTCATCGTGCTGTTCATTAGCGTCGTTTTTAGCCGATTTGTCCCTTATTTTCGATATGAGAATATAAAGAACCGGTACGAGCAAAAGATTAAATACTGTTGAAAACAGCATGCCTCCAAAAACGGCTGTTCCCATGGAGTTACGGCTTGCCGCACCGCTTCCTGTTGCCAGTACGAGAGGCAGTATGCCGAGCATAAATGCGAGAGAGGTCATAATAATAGGTCTGAAACGAATTTTTGACGCTTCTACAACTGCATCGACTGTTGAATACCCTTGCGCCCGCAGCTGGTTTGCAAATTCGACAATAAGAATGGCATTTTTGCTGGCAAGACCAATCAGCATAACAAGACCTATCTGACAAAATACGTCGTTTTGAAGTCCCCGCACAAGCTGTGCCGCCATTGCCCCGAACATCGCAAGCGGAATTGCGAGAAGTATGATAAACGGATTAACAAAACTTTCATACTGAGCCACGAGAATTAAATAAACGAAAACCAGACTCAGTGTGAAAATTAACGCCGCCTGCGCTCCTGATTCAAGTTCCTCCCGTGCTGTTCCCGACCATACAAAGGACATTCCCGAAGGAAGAACTTTTTTAG
>CAZXPD010000093.1:0-3608 GCA_964643065.1 uncultured Gammaproteobacteria bacterium
TCTCACAAAAACAAAAAAGGCTGCAAATGGGATGCAAATAGGTAGCAAAAAACACTAAAAAATATCACATAAGAGAAATGTCTCGCTTTCTGGAAAAAAAACCATGTCTGCAATAAAATAAAACCTGTTGTGATTGAAAGGAATATATTTTGGCAAATGTAGTAATAGTCGGAGCTCAATGGGGCGACGAAGGAAAAGCAAAAATCACGGATATTCTTGCAGAGTACTGCGATGTGATAGTCAGATATCAGGGCGGATGTAATGCCGGACACACTGTTGTAGCTAACGGAGAAACTTTTAAATTTCATCTCATCCCTTCGGGAATACTTTATGAAAACAAAATCTGTATTATAGGCGACGGAACTGTCATTAATCCCGTTGTGCTTGAACGTGAAATTGATAACCTGAAAGCCAAGGGCATTGATACAAAAAATTTGTTTATAAGCCCGGTCGCGCACATAACCCTGCCTTATCATATTGATATTGATTGTGCCGGCGAAATCAGCCTCGGAACGAAAAAAATCGGAACGACAAGCAGAGGTATCGGACCGACTTATGCGGATAAAATTAACAGAATAGGCATAAGGGTTGAGGATATTTTTGATGATGAGGCATTAAACGACAAGCTTGATACCATTCTTCCGCAAAAAAACAAGGTTTTAAAAGAAGTTTACGGGTTAAGAGAGTATTCAAAAGACGAAATTATTGAATTCTGCAAAAAATACGCCCTTTTAATGCAGCCTTATATCGCAAATGTGACCGAATTAATAAATCAGGCGCTTAAACAAAATAAAAAAATTCTTTTCGAAGGCGCGCAGGGAACAATGCTGGATATTAACTACGGAACATATCCTTATGTCACAAGTTCTCATCCTGTTGCAGGCGGCGCATGCATAGGCAGCGGAGTAGGACCATCTGCAATAGACGAAGTAATCGGAATCAGCAAAGCCTATATTACCAGAGTAGGCGAAGGTCCCTTTATTACCGAGCTAAACGACGAAACGGGCGCAAAAATCCGCGAAATAGGCAGAGAGTTCGGAACAACAACGGGCAGACCGAGAAGATGCGGATGGTTTGATGCGGTTATTGCAAAATACGGCGTTATGGTAAACGGATTAACCTCAATGGCAATAACCAAACTGGACGTATTGGACGATTTTGACGAAATAAACATCTGCACGGCATATCGGGACACAAGAAACGGCGAAATCCACACGAGTTACCCGACAAGCATTTACCTTCAAAAATACCTCGAGCCCGTCTGGCAAACCATGCAGGGCTGGAAACAAGATACATCTCCTGCCAGAAAATTCGAGGATTTGCCCGTAAATGCCCAAAACTATGTCAGGCAAATCGAAGAAATTATAGGCATACCAGTTTCGATGATAAGCGTAGGAGCTAACAGGGAGAATGTAATTATTATAAAAAATCCCGTACTTAGTCACCCCACGCGCTCTTGCACAGAAATAGTGCCTTAATCTCTTGACTCGAAAACATGCTGTTGTTATCCTATATTAGTGAGGTTTCCGCTCAAGAAAAAGTTTAATATTATTAAATATTTCATAAATTTATAATTTGACGGAAAATGCGCCCATAGCTCAGCAGGTAGAGCACTCCCCTTTTAAGGGATAGGTCCTGCGTTCGAATCGCAGTGGGCGTAGTTTCTTTTTTTAGGAAGCATTGTGATATACTTTTCCCTGAATATAAGGGGAATTACATTTTGGTCATTTCGCTGATTAGAAGTATATTTAACGAGCTTTGTTCATACTTTGTGCTGAACAAAGTCAACTATTCTCTGGAGGGAAAATGTGCCAAATGCGGAGATTGCTGCCGAAAGATGTATGCGATAGACACATACAGCGAAAAAGAATTTAATTTGATGACAAAAATCTTTCCCAAATACAAGAGGTTCAAAATAACAGGAAAAGACGAATATGGAAACCTGCTGTTTGCCTGCACTTTGCTTGATGAAAACGGTTTATGCAGTGATTATAAGAATCGTTTGAGGATGTGCAAAAATTATCCGCACAAAAACATTAAATACGGCGGAAACCTTCCGCCGAACTGCGGATTTAAAATTAATTCCGGCAAAGAATTTAAGGATTATTTAAAAAACCGCAACTAATCTCTGGGTTTTTTAATAAATTCGCCGCCCACGTATTTGTAATTATAATGAAGAGAAAGTCCGTCCTGTGCTGCATCGCGTTTTGTTTTGAGGGTGTCCTCATAATCTGAAGAACAGTCTGAGTTTTTAGCGCACTGCATAAGCTGTCTATCTGCGCCATAATACATTTCTCTAAGTTGCCCTTCGTTCATTGCGGGTCCTGAACCGTCATAATCCGCATAAGAAATCGTACAATTGAGAGAATAAACTGCCGCCAGCGCAAACAAACCAAAAATAACAGCATTAAGTTTTTTCATATATATGACTCTCCTATTTTTACGGGATAAGAATAACTTATCAGATATAATGCGGGTTGTACAGTCTTTTGGCTTAAAACTTAAAAAAGTATCAGGGTCTGCCGGCGAATTTCGCATTTCAGCAATTACTGTTGTTCTTACTACATTTCCATTCATTTTTGCTGATAATAATTGCGCTCGCTTAGGTTATTTGGAATGACGGTTTAACGGACGCAAACAAGGTTAATGGTTATATTTCCGTTCAAGAAACCTTTTTTTCGCCGCATCTTCTTGCAGTTTTACGTATTCATCATAGAACTCTTGCTCTTCAGGCAGTTTGCAGAGTTCTTTTAGTCTGTCATAAAAACCGTAGATCATATGCTTTGTCTCTTTGTTTTTATCGGCAAGTTCAATTGCTTTATTATAGATGCCTCTGGCTCCTTCAAGGTTTTGTTTTCTCAATTTATCGAGTGCATGCTGTTCAAGCATCAATACGCGGATTCTGATAATTCCGTCATCAGGGTTTGATATTCTGCTGATAATTGCTTCCGCTTGTCGAAATAATTTCATCCCGCCGGCATAATCTCCCTTTCCGATATGAGCTAATCCTTCCCGATAAAGGGTTTTTGGGTTTATGTAGACCTTTGCACCGAATGAACCTGTATGGTTGAACTGTATCCTGTTTATCATATAAACTTTCCTTTGAGCACTGTCTGAATATATAAACCCAAAACAAAAAAATATTTGCCAAATAATCACCAAAAACTTTCATCCCAAAAAGCCAAAAAGGAATGTTAAATTCAACCATGTAACAATCTTTTAATAAACTTCTGAAAAAATATCAATAAATTTTGTCTTAGCGGTTTGTTATATCAAGTAAATTATTTTAGGAATTAGAGCATGAAAATCAATCCCTTAGGGATTTATCCAAATAAAATTAACTCCAAGGTTCATTACGGTTCAGCTGCCTTGGTAGATCCGCTAGTCAGAATGGCGGCATTGACAAGAAGACAAATGGCTTATAATTCACTGCAGCCATCTGAACAGGTAATAATAGATTTGCAGGAAATGGCAAATCTGGCAAAAGAAAGATTTGAAGAACGGGTTATTAATTTTGCAATTGAACGTTTGGAAGAAGTTTTAAATGAAGGCGGTTACAATTCTCCCGAAAGAAGAAGAACTGTAAAAGATATTATTAGATTATTCAT
>CAZXPD010000094.1:0-3569 GCA_964643065.1 uncultured Gammaproteobacteria bacterium
TTTCATAATCTTTCGGATTTTTTACAAGTAATATATCAAATATTTCAAGCGCTTTGTCAGTATCTCCGAGATATTCGTAAATCGATCCCAAATTGAAATAAGCGTCAATAAAGTTCGGATCGATTGCCGTCGCTTTTCTGAAAAGTTCCACTGCTTCTTTATATTGTCCTTTTTTGGTAAGATCAACCCCTTGATTATAGGCTTTTGCCGCATATACATCATAAGCGTAGGAAATATCAGAAAAAACTGCCGAAAAAATCGTCAAAACCGTCAATATTAAAGTAAATTTTACCTTCGTAAACCAACACATTTTAATTAACCTCATAGTTTTGTTCAAAACATAGAATATGCAACAAACATTATAACAAAAATTGTATTTTTAGGTTGAAGATGAGAAAACAAGTTTAACTGCAACGATAAATCAAGGGAATGGGGACGTAAGACGAAACAAAAAACAAAGTTTTTTGAATTCGTCAACAGTCCCATCAACGTCCAAATCCGTAAGAGGTAAGGGGCAAAGTTTGGTAAACATTATTTTTTTCAATCAGCAATTTTATTTCCGAAACGGAATAATTCCCTTTTCTAAATGCTTCCTCAAGCATATTGAGTCTTTTTACGAGCGGGATTTCATTTTCCTTTAATTTATTAAGTTCGGGATTTTTTGCCTTCAACTGTATCCAAACATCAGCTTCATATGCCCAACCGAATGCTTCTTCGTTTACGGAATTGTATATATCCTGATGTATTGCCTCGTGTGCTAACAAACAAGCAATCACCTCAGGCGGAGCTTTTTGATTCTTGCCGTCAATAAATATATAAAATTGTCCTTTCTCTATCCAGCCTAAAGAATCATACTCCGTATGGCGTTTGGATAGTTTTTCTTCAATATTTTGAAAACTTATTTTAAACGGCTTGCCCGAAAGATTATTACCGAGAATTGCCTGTCTTGACCATTCGCCTGTCGTTCCTTTAAGTGCGTCCAGTGCTTTTATAATGATGTTATCATTTGTAACCAAAGCATATTCTTCGGCTTTTGACGGCAAAATCATACTAAAAAAGAAAACCGGAACGAAAAATATATAAAAAATTTTTTTGTTTAAAAAAAACATTTTAATCGTAATTTTTTTTGAAGCCGTATCTTCTTTGTTTTCCGTCATCCTGTGACTCTCTGGCAGAATGCATTACATCTTTATCAAATTTTTTCAGCTGAACTTTAACTTTATCAATATTGATTTGAGGATTTCTGCTTTCTATATCTTCAGCTATTTCCCCCTGACATCTCGGGCAAAAGTTGTCATTTTTATTTATTGACTTTGTTTCCTCGCCACATATTTTGCATCTGTTGGAAACTCTGTGAGCAACTTTTATTAATTTTCCTTTTCTGTATAACTCTTCTATTCTGGCAACTTCTATTAACAATTCGCTGCTGATTGTTTCTATTGAAATAAATTCATCCTCTCTGCTTGCGACAAAATCATTAATACTTTCTATCTCCTGCATTTCAGCCTGAATACAAGCATCACACATATCAAACAATGTTTTATTGTAGAGCTTTCCGCAAACTTTACAGTTGATCAATTGCATGTATTTATCCGCACCTGATTAATATATAATATTTATCGGATTTAATATTAAATTCTTTAATTAAGAAAATCAAATATTTTAAAGAAATCTAAAATTGATATATGAGTAAAGACAAAATAATAGCTAATAATAAAAAGGCTTATCATGAATACAATGTCCTCGAGACGTATCCCGCAGGTATCGTGCTAACCGGAACGGAAATAAAATCCCTGAGAGAAGGCAAAATAAATCTAAAAGACAGCTTCGCCAAAATTGACAAAGGAGAAGTCTGGCTGTTGAACTGTCATATCAGCCCTTATGACAAAGGGAACATCTATAATCATGAGCCCGAGAGAGAAAGGAAACTGCTTTTAACCAAAGCCGAAATAAGAAAACTTATCGGAAAAACCAAAGAATCAGGCTGTACACTCATTCCGCTTAAAATATATATGAAAGGCGGTTGGGCAAAAGTTGAACTGGGCTTGTGCAAAGGCAAAAAATTATATGACAAAAGGGAAACCATTGCTAAAAAAGCAATGGCCAGAGATTTAGAGAGAGAGCTAAAAGGGAAATACTAGTTTATTTTTGGATTGTCCTGAAATAATTCTTGTTATAAAGAGAACCTGTGTTGTAATTATTGTTTGTTAACTGTGCTGCTTCTGCCTGAAGTTTTTCAGCCTGCATAAGAGTTCTTACACCCGGAAACATGGAAGAACCGGTTCTTTTTTCCCTGAAATAATACTGCAGCTTGGGTAAAAAATACCCTAAGAACGCCGCGCATATTGCAAAATTGGCAAATATAGAACCTTTTTTAATTTTAGCCGCTTTATCAATGAAATCAGCCGGACCGCCATTATGTTTCAAGGCTTCCCGTGCAAAATTATCAAACTTATCAACGAATTTCTTAACCGATTCCTCATCTATATATTTTCTCGGATCTCTTGCGGAATTTTTAAGAGAAAGGAATTCATCCTGCATTTTCCAAATTTCCCAGGGCTTTACCGTTCCTTTGCATTTTGTTTTCAATGTTCCTTCGTTATAAAGCCCTTCGGGAAGTGAATATCCGGCTTTATCTTTCATCTTGACTATTTCTTCAATTTGTTTGTCGAGATTTTCAATTACTTCATCGCCGACGCCTTCAGTTTTAAGGAATTTTTTAAGTTCTTCCTCGGGATTAGCCGATGCAGCAATTTCATTTAATTTATCTTTAAACCTTTTAGAAGCTAAAACGTTCATATTAAGGTCAATCGGGGTTTTAAAGAATTTTTCGGCAACTTTTTCAAATAAAGGCTGAAATAATTTGCCCGCAATAAAAGTAAAGAAAATAAATCCGCTTTCTCTGACAGCAATTTCATATCTTTCATCAGCTATACTCTTAGCGTCATTGATCCTGTCTCCTGCTTTCTGATATCTTCTGCCGAAGATTCCGAAATCAAGGAGCATCATATTGCTTACGGGATCATTTTGAGCAGCCTGCAAGGTTTGTATTCCGTAGTTAGATAACCACTGCCCGATTCCTCCTTTAAAAGAAGGCTTACCGTTATTATTAGCGGCGGTATTTTTAGCCTCAGCTGTATTTATTTGCTGTTTAGCAGGATTTAGAGCATTTTTTGTAAACATTGAATATGCATTGCTGTTAAAAGGCTCATTTTTTATGGTTGCAGAATTTGAAGCTCCCAACTTTTGAGCCAATAATCTTTGTTTTTTGTCCGTAAGAGATTTCGTCAATTTTTGATTAAAAGTAATCAAAGGTCCCGACAGCATATACAACGGAACAATTGTTGAAACAACATATTTAACTGCATTAAAAGCTATATATTTATTTTTTGTATGCGCAATATTTTTTTCTAAAGCACCTGTCAATTTCGGATTTTTTAACAGTGCCTTAATGTGAATTTCGGGGTCAACACCGACAGCCGGTGCTATTTTATCAAAAACTTTTTTACAGAAAGGTATTCCGCCGAGCCAGAAAATTGCTGTGCCAAACTCTTCTATAAATCTCTCTC
>CAZXPD010000095.1:0-2983 GCA_964643065.1 uncultured Gammaproteobacteria bacterium
ATAACTCACATCATGTATATCAAAACTTTCAAAGGGAAAAGTTGCTAAATTTTACTGCAAAATTAAAAAAAATTTACATGAATCTTAACAATAGCGCACATATAAATCTTATTTTAGGTTAAATAATAAATACAATTAATCTGTTAAAATAATGTTTCTTTTATATAATGTTGTAGCCGAGAGATAAAATTGCTTCCGGTGATATCAAGTCGTTATATTCTTTTTCAGTTATAAGTCCTTCTTTTATCACATATTCTCTTATGGAAAGACCGCTCTTTGGTACTTTAACAGCCAGCTCGGAAGCTTTTTTGTAACCCAGCTTGGGTAAAAGCGCGGTTAAAACAGCCGTGCTTGTTTCAAGATGTCTTGAAATATTTTCTTTATTTGCCTTAATGCCGTCTATGCACTTTTCTCTGAAAATTTTGTTTGTATTAATCAGCAGTTCCAACGATTCCAGTATTGAAAATGCAACAAGGGGAAGGTTTTGATTAAGTTCCAATTGTCCCAATGAACATGCGACGTTTATAATGCTGTCATTTCCGAGAACTTTCAGCCCGACCTGAGATGCTAATTCAGGTATAACAGGATTAACCTTGCCCGGCATTATGCTTGAACCTGCCTGAACCGCGGGAATGCTTATTTCGCCAAAACCTGCATGAGGACCGGAGCTCATAAGTCTGATATCATTCGATATTTTAATCAGATTTGAAGCATGGGTTTTTAAAAACCCGGAAACTTCGCAAAATACATCGGCATTTTGCGTATTCTCCACAAGATTTTCCGCTCTTGCAAGTCCTATGCCGGTAATATCACGAAGATTTTCGATGACTTTAAAAATAAATTTTTTCGGAGCCGCCAATCCCGTTCCAACCGCTGTGCCTCCTATGTTAACAGTTCTCAGACGCTCCTCGCATTTGTATATTCTCCATCTGTCTCTTGCAATTGCTTCGGCAAAAGCAGAAAATTCTTTTCCCAGAGTTATCAAAACCGCATCGGTTAGCTGAGTTCTTGCTATTTTTACTACATCGGCAAATTCTTTTTCTTTGTTCTGCAGACTCTCCTGAAGCAGTGTAATTTCTTTCTCAAGCTTTCTTGCCATAAAAATACAGGCAATTTTAAGCGCGGTAGGATATGTATCATTAGTGGACTGGAATTTGTTAACATCGTCAAGAGGATCTATAAACGAATATTCTCCTTTTGCTTTGCCCGATATTTCGAGCGCTCTGTTAGTGATGACTTCATTGATATTCATGTTCAGAGAAGTCCCCGCGCCGCCCTGAATTGCGCTTATAACAATTTCCCCGTCCCATTCTCCGTTTATTACTTCGTCGCATGCCTGTATTATTGCCTGCGCTTTTTCTTTATCCCAAATATTCAGTTCTCTGATTGTCAATGCACATGCTTTTTTTACAAAACCGTATGCCTTAATGAATTCGCCGTGAATCTTGTACTGCGAAACATTAAAGTTATCCAGCGCCCTGTAAGTATGTATTCCCCAATAGGCTTCCGCGGGTACTTTTTCTTTTCCCAACAAGTCTTTTTCTTCTCTGTGTTTCATAGACAGCCTGCCCTGTTTTTTGAGCTTTCGAATATTTCCTTTGCGGAAGGGAAAGGTTCCAACGCTCTTTCAAATATACCCAGAGAATATGCAATAGCAAGTCCGTAATTCGTTATCGGTACGCCGGCATCTTTTGCCTTTGCAATTCTGGAGAGTATTTCTCTACGGTTTGTCATACAAGCCCCGCAGTGAATCAGCAAATCATAATCAGTTATATTGGCGGGAAAATCATGTCCCGTATAATAGTCAAAATGAAGTTTTTGTCCCGTGTACTGTGTTAGCCATCTGGGGATTTTAATTCTGCCGATATCGTCTCCTACCGGATGATGCGTGCAGGATTCGCAAATAAGAATTTTGCTGTTCTCTTTTAGATTCTCTATTGCCGTAGCTCCTTTGACAAACTCGTCCAAATTCCCTTTAAAGCGAGCAAAAAGAATTGAAAAAGATGTCAGTTTAACGTTTCTTGGCACATCCGCGGAAACTTTCAGAAAAGCCTGTGAATCCGTAACCACAATATGAGGCGGTTTATTAAAACGGTTCAATGCCTCGCGCAGTTCTCTTTCTTTGACCACAACCGCTATGGAATCGTTATCGAGAATGTCTCTTATGGTCTGTACCTGCGGCAGTATTAATCTTCCCTTCGGGGCTTCCAAGTCTATCGGGACGACAAGCAGAGCAACTTCGCCTGCGGGGACAAGATCGGAGATTAAAGCAGGGCTGTTTAAAAACTCTTCCGGAGTCTTGCGGATAATTTCTTCCCTAAGGCTGTCAAGTCCTTCTCCTGTTTTTGCGGAAATAATCATAGGGCTTAAATTAAGAGAATTAACCTCTTCAAGAGCTTTTTCAGAAGGTTTGTCCAAATCTGATTTATTGAATACCGCTATTATCGGTATTTTTCTTGAATCGAGCTCTTCGAAAAGTTTCCTTTCAAAATCCCCCCAGCCTTCGTTATCCCAGACCAAAACCGCTATATCTGTCCTATCAAAGACTTTAACAGTCTTCTCGATTCTCTTTTTCCCAAGGCTGCCTATATCATCAATTCCTGCCGTATCCACAAACAAAACCGGACCTACCGGCTGGAGCTCAATGGCTTTTTCAACGGGGTCTGTGGTAGTGCCGGCAATTTCAGAGACGATTGAAACATTTTGTTTGATTAAAGAATTGAGAATCTGGGACTTTCCGACATTTCGTCTGCCGAAAATGCCTATATGAAGTCTCATCCCTTTTGGTGCTGCAGTCATTTTTTAATTTCACAAAGCCTTATTTTCTCTGCTTATATATTAATACAAAAGAGTTTTGGAGTTACTTGTTTATGTTTTATGAAAAAAATGCCTTTTTTTGCATCCTATTTGCAGCCTTTTTGCAACCTTTTTTGTAAATGCTGTTATATTATAATCGCCTCTTGAGGCTGTGTTTACGGGTAAA
>CAZXPD010000096.1:0-2639 GCA_964643065.1 uncultured Gammaproteobacteria bacterium
ATCCAAATCCGCTTTTGCCTGATTATAAGCATCGGTATATTTTTCAAAATCCTGCTTGCTTACTGCATTTTTTTCAAATAACGCTGAATATCGGTCATACAGCTCTTTATTCATGACAAGATTTGATTCAAGAGCTTTTCGTTGTTCCTGATAGTTCAAAAGGATATTTTCAGCCTGTAAAATTGATGATTTAGCTGCTGCTGCGTCAGCTTTACTCGAATTTACTGCTGCTAACTGCTGAGAGTTATCAATAAGCAAAAGAGTCTGCCCTTTGTAAACATAATCGCCGGGTTTTACATATATATCGGAAATCTGCCCCGCAACTCTCGGCTGAAGCGCAACTGAACGTCTGGAAATCAAAGTTGCCTGATAAACATCAGATTGAGCAACAGGAACTTTTCTCAAAACAACCGCTTCCACGGGAAGACCGCCCTGCATCTGAGGTTTTACCGGAGGTTTGCACGCGCTTAGAGAAAGAGCCAAAGCCAAAGTACAAGCGGCAATTAAAAGTTTGTTCGTATTTTTTTTCATTTATATAATCCTTTATAAGATTTCACTTGCGTACTGTGCGGTTTTTAGACCATTTATTATGATATCCAGAATTATCGAAACATCATTTGACAAAAGTTTTCTGATTTCATCTATATGTAAATCTGCCCTGTGTTCCGGCGAATATTTCAAATCATACGGAGGCAAAAAGCCCTGCAAACTGACGCTGATGATTTGCGCCAGACGTTTGTAATCATTTAAAGGGGTAATTTCTCCGTTTTTTGCTGCCATTTGCAGCATATTTGCAATACATTCATACCATTTTTGTATAATAAAATCGTTTTCAGTTTTATGCTTGTAATTTGTTAAAAGAAGAGTTATATAAGTGCGGAAATGCGCCGTCGCCATATCAAAAATATGCAAGACATTACTGTGAAGAAGATTTTTCAGGTCTTCAAGATAAGGTTTTTTAGCATCTTCAATATGTTTTGACATTTCTGACAGCAAAAGTACTGCATTTCGCTCTATAATAGCGTTTAAAATATCTTCTTTATTATTAAAATCCAAATAAACACTGGTTTTGCTAATGCCGACATGCTTTGCAATATCTTCAATTGCAGTTTTTTCATACCCTTTTTTTGTAAAAATAATCTGTGCAGCGTTAATAATATCCTGTTTTCGATTTATTTGTTTTTTAGGTCTGGCCATAAAGAAACCTTATTTTAAATAATTAATGACAATTTTATCATTTTCGTCAATAATTATAATTTTTGACGAATTGGTCTTTCATGTCAATAATTATTTCCCGGAAACGTTTATAAACCTCAAAATTACTTTGCGCTCTGTGTTATACTTTTTTTGATTAATTTTAAATTGCGTTACAAATAAATGGATTCAACCGTTTTAGAAATTGAAAATGTCGGAAAGATTCTTTTTAAAAAGAGCTCAAAGGCAAAAAATTTAAGAATTACTATAAAGCCTTTCAAAAATGTTGTTGTTTCAATGCCTCGCGGATTTTCGGTCAAACAGGCGCAGAATTTTGTATTGCAAAAACAGGACTGGATTTTAAAAAACCTTGAAAAAATGCGTGAATATGAAAACAAAAACAATATTTTCGATGAAAACAGCGTTTTTAGAACAAGAAAACATGAACTCAGAATTAATAAACATTTTCAGCAGTCTTATATAGTCAGGGTTAAAAACGGTTTTATAGATTTTTATTATCCTGAAAATATGGATATAAAGTCCGGCGCAGTGCAATCTGCAATTAAAAAAGCCGTGGAAAGTGCTTTGCGTAAAGAAGCAAAAGACTATCTTCCTCAAAGAGTTGAAAAACTGGCGAAAGAGCATAATCTAAGCTATAACAAAGTCTTTGTAAAAAATCAGAAATCCCGCTGGGGCAGTTGTTCGAGAGTAAATAACATTAACCTTAATATGCATCTTATGCGTCTCCCTGACGAACTGATTGATTACGTAATTCTTCACGAGCTTGCCCATTGCACAGAAAAAAACCACGGCAAAAACTTCTGGGCAAAGCTCAATGAGCTAACCGGCAATGCAAAACACTTTGATAAACAGCTCAGAGCATACAAAATAAGATTGAATTAAGAGTCTATACTAAACGCAATATTAGTTTCGTCATGTTGAGTGCAACGAAACATCTCAAGGTCTGTGATACGGAGATTCTTCGGCTGTGCCTCAGAATGACGATATCAATTTATTTAATGCGTTTAGTATATAAATAAATATTTAATGTTTTCTTAATCTTTCAGCTAGCAATTTCGTATTAGTTCCTGTTTTTATAAATATATAAGATAAACATAAAACGTAAGGTTAAGAAGATACAGAAATTGGAGGGTTTCTAAACAAAAGATTAAAAGCAGATTCAAAGCTCCCCATAGTCCGGTAAAGGAAGTAAAATTATCTCTCAAGCGAATTACATCAAACTATATATTTAGATAGACCTCCCTCAAGGAAAAGGGAGGTCTTAAATGTTTTTTGAATATGCCAACAGTTGCTTTAAACTTAAGCATCTTCCTGCTGTGAAACCGTTGCTTGTTTCCTAAGGTCTTTGATGCTCAGACCTATTCTGTGTTCCTGCGGGGTGAATTTTTTAATAAGGACTTCGATTTCTTCTCCGACCGTAAGTT
>CAZXPD010000097.1:0-2617 GCA_964643065.1 uncultured Gammaproteobacteria bacterium
CGGAAATTTATAACATTATAACAGTTTTTTTAAAATTTTAAATCATTATTTTATATTGTACTTTTTTACAGACGGAAAAATGTTTAGCCGGTTCCAATCCTTTTAAAAAACAATGATTTTTACACTTCGGCTAAGTGGTATAAGGTATAATTTTTATTAATCTTTTGATAAGATTATCTTGCTCAGGTATAATAATATCTGTTTTCGGACTAAATTTTGAGGCATTAAAGTTAACAGACAGGCGGAAATATGGAAAATAATCAATTAAGCGCATTAAAAACCCTCTGGGGCGGTAAATTGTCACAAAACGATATCGGCAAAAAAGTCAGAGTTTCGGGCTGGGTTTCAACAGTCAGAGATTTAGGCGGAATAATATTTGTCGAACTTCGCGACAGAGAAGGAATTATACAAATCGTCTCAGACCCCGTAAAAAATCCTCAGGTACACGATGTTTTTGAAAATCTCAAAAACGAATACGTTATTACCGCCGAAGGCATTGTTACCGAACGTCCGCAGGATACTTACAACCCCAATCTTGCAACCGGAAAAGTTGAAATATATCCCGAATTCGTTGAAATTCTTAATGAAGCGGTTAACCCGCCCTTCATTATCGAAGACGAGGGAGAAATAAACGAAGATTTGCGCTTAAAATACCGATACCTTGATATCAGACGCCCGAAAATGCTCTCAAATTTAGTTTTAAGACATAATATCGTTACCGAAATGAGAAATGTTCTCAACAACAAAGACTTTTTGGAAGTAGAAACCCCGATTTTGATAAAAACTACTCCCGAAGGAGCAAGGGATTATCTCGTTCCGAGCAGAAACTATGCGGGCAAGTTTTACGCACTTCCCCAGTCGCCGCAGATATTTAAGCAAATACTTATGGTAGGCGGCATAGAAAGATATTATCAGGTAGCAAGATGCTTCAGAGATGAAGATTTAAGAGCAGACAGACAGCCCGAGTTTACTCAAATCGACCTTGAAATGTCGTTTGCCGACAAAGAAGACGTTATAGCAATTACCGAAGAACTTCTCGTAAAAGCATTTAATGCCGCCGGAGTTGATGTATCCGCTCCGTTCCCGAGATTAACATACAAAGAAGCAATGGAAAGCTACGGTTCAGACAGACCTGATACGAGATTTGATTTAAAAATCTTCGATGTGTCCGATATTATGGAAGCATCCGCTTTTGCCGCATTTGCCGATACGGTAAAAGCAGGCGGAACCGTTAGAGCAATTTGCGTTCCGGGAATTGCAGGGTACAGCAGAAAAGATATGGATGACATCAGAAACCTGGCGCTTTCGTTCGGCGCGAAAGGACTGGCATGGATTACTTACTGCGAGGACGGAACGGTTAAATCACCCGTTCTTAAATACCTCAACGAAAATGAAACGGAAAGAATCAAACAAAGAGCAAATGCCGGTCTTGGTGATGTCGTTTTCTTTGTTGCAGACGTTCACAGAACGGTTTATGACGTTATGGGCAGGTTGAGACTTCATTTTGGACAGAAACTTGAGCTTATTGACATAAATAAACATAACCTGCTTTGGGTTATTGACTTCCCGATGTTTGAACTTGACCCCGAAACAGGCAAATGCGCTGCCGTACACCATGCATTTACTTCGCCAAATTCTGAAGATATAAAACTCCTCGATGAAAATCCGCTTGCTTGCAGAGCGCAGGCCTATGATATCGTTTATAACGGTAATGAGCTCGGCGGCGGCAGTATAAGAATTCACAATCCCGAGCTGCAAAGGAAGATATTCAATATTCTCGGGCTTACAGAGCAGGAGACGGAAGAAAAATTCGGCTTTATGATTGAAGCCTTCAAATACGGCGCTCCTCCGCACGGCGGTTTGGCACTCGGGCTCGACAGAGTTGTAGCTCTGCTTGCCAGAGCAGGTTCTATCAGAGACGTAATCGCATTCCCGAAAAACAGTCAGGCAAAGTGCCTGATGACTGATGCACCGGCATCTGCGGCTGAAGAACAGTTAAACGAGCTCTATATTAAGCTTGCACCGCCCAAGTCAGCTGTTAAACAAAGCTGATAGTTCCATTACAAGATGAACATACAGGTTTGTTCGTAAGAGATAAATGAAACGTTATTGAATATTTTGATAACAATTCAAAGAAAATTTCTTTGTTTTTTGCTACCTATTTGCATCCCATTTGCAGCCTTTTTGCAACCTATTTTGTTTTGGTGAAATTTGTTAGTATGTAGTACGCAAGAGTGTTTCAGAGTTTTTTGGATTAATGCTCGTGGTTTTGTCTTTCCTGATTTATTTATAATTAGAGAGTTTTTATGCCCGCCCAGCGCCCCATAAAGTAGAAAGGGCTTTGATTTTTAGAGGGGTTCGGCTTTGGTTTTGTAAAAAACATTGAATTTTGCATCCTATTTGCAGCCTTTTTGCAACCTATTTTGTAAATGCTGTTATATTATAATCGCCTCTTGAGGCTGTGTTTATAAGGAAATTGGTCTCTTATCATAATTTTTGTAACATATTATATATATTATTGCAGTTGATACTGCTGATATTGTTATTATAGCAGTAATTTGAGCGTCCAAAGGTCCCCTAATTGTAGCCGTTTGGCTACAGTTTTTTGTTTTTCCCA
>CAZXPD010000098.1:0-2578 GCA_964643065.1 uncultured Gammaproteobacteria bacterium
CGGTTTTGATTTTTTGGTTCACCACGTCGGACTGACGTCCTCCTCGTGATGACGGTTCAGAGTTGATTGGGAAAGATCCTCACGCTCCCGTTGGTCGCTGAGGATGACATGACAAGGTTTTATGCGGTTATTGTACGTTGGCAAGATGCCGAATATCAACAACGATAGACAATGACAATGCTTCACGCTTCGGCATGACATAATTGGTTTGTGTTTCAGCGGCAGGCTTAAGCCCGCCGCTGTCTAATTCTGTATAAGCAGTCTCGCAGTGACGTGATAAGAGGTAATGAGGGTTGAGATTCTTCGGCTGTGCCTCAGAATGACGATAAAGGGTATTTTTGGATTGCCGCAAACGGCTTTACCGTTTTCGCAATGATGATTCAGCGTGTGGTGAAGGGAGATCCTCACGTTCGCTTTGCTCTCTCAGGATGACATGACAAGCTTTTATGCAGTTGTTTAAGGTTGGACAGACTGCTTCGACTGTAGAAGCAGTCTCGCAGTGACATGAATACGCTTATAATAGTAATGAAGCGATGGCAAGATGCTGAACATCAGGGATAATAATCATTATCAACGTTTTTTGCTTCAGCATGACACAATAAGAATGAGGTTTTGGATTGCAGCGCTTCGCTCGCACGAATAACAGCTATTATTTATTAATCAGATTTTGCAATTATCATTTCAATTACCTGCTCGTCCGTCATCTCATCAATAAAATACCACGTAATCAGCGGATTTGCTCTGAACCACGTTAACTGCCTTTTGGCAAAGCGTCTTGTATTCTTCATTATGAGCTCAATGGCTTCGTTTAAATCTGTTTCACCGTCAAGATAACCGCAAATTTCTTTGTACCCTAACGTTTTTAACAACGGCAAAGTTCTGCCGTATTTGTTTATAAGACTTTTTACTTCTTCCACAAGCCCACTTTTCTGCATATCAAGTACGCGCTTATTTATCCTTTCGTATAAAAACTCTCTGTCTGCACAGCTCAATCCCGCATAAACTATGTCGTATTCGGGCGGAACGGCAGTTTGGATTTCCGAAGGTTTTTTACCCGTTTTATTATGCAGTTCCAACGCCCTGATTATTCTGAAAGTATCGTTGGCATGGATTTTGGATGCCGTTATTTCATCAAGATTCTTGAGCCTTTCATACAAAAAACCTTCACCCTTTTCGGCTTCCAGTTTTTTCATGTCCTCGCGAAATTCGCTGTCAGGTTCGACTTCGGGTATTTCAATGCCGCCGAGAAGGGCTTTTACATAAAAACCTGTCCCCCCGACAACAATGGGGGTTTTTCCCCGTGAAAAAATTTCTTTGATTTTTTTAGAAGCATCTTTTTTGAAAATACCGGCGGTATAATTTATCGTTGGCTCAACTATATCAATGAAATGATGGGGAATTCCCTGCATTTCATCAACTGAAGGCTTTGCGGTGCCAATATTAAAGTCTTTATAAACAAGTCTTGAATCGGCAGAGATAATTTCACCGCCGATTTTTTTTGCAATTTCAATGCTAATTTTCGTCTTGCCCGTCGCTGTCGGTCCGACAAGAGCAAGTATTTTTTCCGTATTTTTCAAAGTAAAGAAAATTCATTATTATAAAGTAAACAATAAGAAAAAGTATCGTAAAAAGCCCGACAAAATGTAAGAATGCGTTTTTGACGTTAATTGAAGTTAATAAACCGACAAACCAAAGGCTGAACCAATTAAGAATAAAAATGGAAAATGTCACGGGAAAGTTTTTCAGAACGGTTTTAAAACTGTGAATAAATGCGGATACTGAATTCTTGCAACATACAACAACCGCCTGTCCCCAGAACATCGTAAGATATGAAATAAGCCCGATACAACCAAATATCAGTAAATCCCATCTGATCAGTATAACCTTATCCGAATAGCTAAGTTTGTTGATAAAAGCTGTATATTCTTCCCAACTGCTCAATGCAACGGATAATTTTGCCTGAGTAAAGTTCTGCGGAAAACCTATTAGCTTTTCACCAACAACTGCCGCTATATTTATAAAGATGAAAGTCAGCAAAATGTAAATAATGACACCCGAAAGGATTTTCAAAAAATGTTTTTCCACGCCGGGAAAAAATTCACGGGCAACTCTTGGCTCAAGTTCGTTTTCGGGAATTTCTTTTTGGTCATTAATGACCACTGCCCTGTAAATCATACTGAACCAGCCTGCAATAAAAGCGCAAAAAAGACAGAAAAGTGCGGTAAACATTATAATCCCTGAAGTATTTGCGGCTCCTTTGAGGCTTACAGGCATAACAATAAAAATTATAATAAGCAAAAATAATAAAAGCGGCTGAGGCAGGATGAAATTTTTTCTTAATACCTCTAAACTCTCGGAAAAAATTGTTTTGATTATTTTTATAGAATGCATGGTCTTCCCTGTGAATTATTTTAATTTTCTCAGTAAATTATAACAAAAAATGAGATTTGGAATTTTGTAAATGAAAGCTAGAATCTTATTTGTAAATTTTCTCAATAATTTTGGCAGCTTGAGAATGCCCCTTTACATCATGCACCCTTATAAAATCAATGCCGCCTTGCATTAAACAGCTGTTGAC
>CAZXPD010000099.1:0-2275 GCA_964643065.1 uncultured Gammaproteobacteria bacterium
TCATGCATCTCTTTTTTGTACGGTGTCCGCATCAGTATAACCGGTAGTTTTTTTGCAGAATCTTCAAACATGTATATATCTGTTGCCAGGTTAATACCGTCACGCATTGGTATATCAAAGGTTTTCTTAATTATGTTTTGTTTTTCATCCTTTATTACAGCGGCATCGAGATTTAGTATTACAGCAAAAAGAAAAAAACAAATAATGAAAGGCGTGAAAATAATTTTAAAGTTTATATTTGTTCTCATGGTTTCACTCCTTGTTTAATTCTGTTTGTGCGTTGTTTTCGCGCTCTAAGCCGCTTAGCATTTCTCTTATTTCAGAATAAACCGCCGACTTCTTTTTCTTCCAATCGGCTTTTGTAAAATATAATCCGATAGAAAGTATTCCGATAAAGAAAAGCGAGTACAGAATTGCCGCGCCGGTATCATCCATTGAAGAAAAATAGCGTTTATAAACGTTCAGCCATGAGAATCCCCCCATGAAGAACAGCAGCAAGAGCATGGGGATAGCAAATTTCAGATCGTTAACATTAATTAGTTGATATCTTTCTAAGGCGTTTTTGAGAAATTCGGTTGCCGGTTCAGTATAACTAATCTTTTTTAGTTTTGATAATTTTGAAAGCGAGTATAAAAATAACGTAATAAAAATAATTGTATAAAACGCAAGGGAAATTCTGCTGTTGACCGGATCCGAATCAGGAGGTAAAATAAAGGTTAAAAGAAGAATCGCCAAGTAGAACATTGAGAAACCTGCAAACATCAGTTTGACTCGTTGGATTGATTTATGAATCTTTTTGTCTTCTTCTTTAAGAACCATTATCAGACTATTAATTTTTTTATTCTCGTCATTAAAGGACCCCGCAAAAGCATCGGGTGTTTTTCTCTTTTTCGTGTGTTTTTTAAGTTCATCAATTTCCATAACCGCTCCTCTGCATTAATTTTTTTAAAGTCTTTTTAATTCGGTGCAGCTTTACACGCACGTTTGCCTCTGAGATTGCCAGCACTTCCGCCATCTCTTTGGTACTCAGATCCTCAAGGTAAAGCGAGATTAATGATCTTTCGGTAACGGGCAATTGGTTTATTGATTCGTAAAGGATTTTAATCTGTACATCTAAATCGTTGCCCTTTTCGTCTTGATTGTGGCAGGGGAATGATTCAATTTCTTCTCCTGAATCCGGTATAATAATATTTTTCCTGCGCTTTTCTTTTAATATCAGGCTCAAACAAGTATTAACCGTAATTCTATAAATCCAGGTGCTGATCATCGACCTTCCCTCAAAGGTATGGAGACTTTCCCAGATATGAATCAATACCTCCTGATAAGCGTCTTTTCGGTTATCCTCGTCATTAAAATAACAACAGCATATTCTGTAAATTCTGTCACTGTTCTCTTTTAGCGCTTCTTTGAATGTCGTATCCCGATCCATCGTTACCTTCATTTATTAATTTAGACTGTTAAAGAAGCATTTTGTTACAAAGATTTTTCAAATTAATAAAAAAAGGGAAGCATTTAACTCCCCAAGCGGTATTTTAGAATTCGTTTATTTTTTTGAATGCGAACTTTGGCGCAAGCCGTGACACATAATAAAGCATTTTTACTCCGGCAATCCTAATTTCCTTCTTTCCTTTCTCAAGACCTATTATCATCTCCTTTACGGCTTTTTCTGCGCTGATTGCGATTCTTGGGGTCTCTCCCTGATGAAAAGGAGTATCCACTGCGGGCATAAGGGCTTCTATTATCTCAATCGGATTGCCGCTGAGCTGTACCCTTAGGGTTTGAACGAACGAATGAAGCCCCGCTTTTGTAGAAGAATATACCGGATATGCTGCCTTTGGGCTGTAAACTAATCCGGTGGTAATGAATATTATAGCCGACTTTTTGTTTGCAAAGAACGGAAGAAAAAGCTTGGTTAAAACTACCGGAGCAAGGTAGTTTGCTCTGATTTCCAATTCTGCCTTTTGAATCATGTCTTTGTCGGTTTCAAATTTGGTTTTGTGAACGATTGCCGCATTATTAATAAGAATATTGCAGTCCGGATGTTCTGTTTTAATACTCTTAAACAATTCTTCGCACTCGCTAATTTTGGATAGGTCGCACTTATAGGCGCTGATTGAAGGAATTAGTTTTTTCGCCTGCTCAAGTTTTTGGTCGGATCTTCCGCAGATTATGATTTTGTTTCCTTTTTCGGAAAGCTGTTTGGCAAGCTCCAATCCTATTCCGGAGCTGCCGCCTGTGATCAGTATTTTGTTGGCTTTAAGTTCCATGTGGTTTA
>CAZXPD010000100.1:0-2241 GCA_964643065.1 uncultured Gammaproteobacteria bacterium
TATTTCAGCAAGGTTATTACCATTAATCCTTCAAACGCTCTGGCTCATTATAATCTTGCCATAGCTCTAAAAAACCTCGGAAAAATGGAAGAAGCTCAGGCGGAATATAAAATAGCGCTTGCAAACAAAACCCCTTCAACGGTTTTTCCCGAAGAAATCGTAGATGAAAAAGAAGCACAACCGGAAGAAAAACAGACCGAACAAATCTCAAATCCGTTTAAGGTTTCTTATGAACCACTGCAAACAAAGCCAAACGGTAATTACAGTCAAAAAATAGAAGAGAAGCCCGACTTACCGGTAATAAGACAGCCTGCAGCAGAAAAAGAAAATGACTATACAGACATAGCAGATGTTTATTATGACAACTTTGACTACAAATCAGCCGTGCAATACTACGGATACGCTCTTAATAAACAAAGCAACAATGATTACTGCTTGTACAAAACAGCTCGAAGTTATCTTGGAATGAAGGATTATAAACAAGCTCAAAAATTTATCGATAAAGCCTTGAAAATAAATCCTGACAAAAAAGAATATCTGTATTTTCAAAAAGAAATAAAATCTAAACTCGCAAGCGAAAAAGGAACCGATGTAGAGGATGATGCCCGCTACAACAATGAAATGGGCGTCTCTGCAATAAAATCGGGAGACAAAGTAAAAGCTGAAAATTACTTTAAAAAAGCTTCCGAAACTAACCCAAAAAACTCAAAGAGCTATAATAACCTCTCATATCTTGAATATCAGAAAAACAATATGGATAAAGCCCTCCAATACAGCCAAAAAGCTGTTGAAAACGACAATTTGTCCCCTGAAAATTACTATAATCAGGCAATGATATATAAAAAGAAAAAAGAGACCGAAAAAGAACTCGAAAATCTTAATAAAGCTCTTGAGCTCAATCCTGATTTTTATTCGGCATATTATGAAAGAGGACTTATATCTTATAATAACGGCGATTATGCAAAGGCAAAAGACGACTTTAATAAAGTGCTTTCGTTAAAAAACAGTAATTTTGAAGCCAATTATAATCTGGGCATAATCAGCGCAAAAGAATTAAACATGAAAGATGCCGTTAAATATTTCAAAAAAGCACTTTCTCTGAACAATCAAAGCGCCGATGCATATTTACAGCTTGCTCTTGTTTATCAGGCAGACGGCAGTTACGACGATGCCGCCGAAAATTACCTTCAGGCTTTGAAAATTGCTCCTTATAACTCCCTTTGTTATTTAAATTTGGGAAAAATTTATTTAAATAAGGGCGACTATGAAAATTCAATAAAATATCTTTTACAGGCTGAAAAAACAAACCCTCGCAGCGCCGAACTTTATAATTATTTGGGATTGGCAAGTCAGGGGGTGGAAGAATTCGCTCAAGCGAAAAATTATTTCATCAAAGCAATAGAAATCGACCCCAACAGACCGGTCTATCACTATAATTTGAGTCAGTGCTATCTCAGTCTTGATGACAACGACAATTCAATGCTGGAATTTCATAATGCGGTCAATGCCGTCCCCGGAAGAGAGCAGGACTATATAGATTTGGCGGAAATATACTATGACAAGGATATGCCTGATTATTCGGCAAGAATACTAAAAGAAGGCATTAAAAAATCCCCTTCGGATGCTTCCGTCTATATTGCACTTGCAGGCATTTATGAAAGACAGGGAAATCTGAATTCCGCAAAAGAAACTCTGGAGAGTTTTCTTAAAGCTAATCCCAAATCCGGAATTTCGAAAAAAATCAGAGAAAAAATCAAATCTTTGGAACTTATGTTGTAAATATCCTTATAAATAAACAATCCTGCGGTTTGCAGGATTAAACTTCATATTTTCCATACGCTTTTAATTAAGTATTGCGGGATGAAGATTAAATTGAAATTAATCTTGAGAATTATTCTATATTAGTCTTGAGAATTAAAATGAGAAGATGCAGAAAAATTACATTTTTCTCGCATCTTGCATGATCTAGTGTCGAGGCAAAACCGACGGCTCCTCGCCGCCGCCATTGCCTCTCACATGAATGAGTTATCAAAAGAAAACTCATCGTTTACTTTTGTATAACTCCCGTTTCACAACCTTTCCAATGTCGGATACGGAAAAAGCCGATTTTTCCAAAAAAACAGACTTTTCCCGTATCCTCTGAGTTTTTTTTAAAAAATTATAAACATAACCGAATTAAATAATACAAAGGTTCTCGGGCAATATCAAGGTCGGCCGGCTTGAAAGATTCGTTTTTTATGC
>CAZXPD010000101.1:0-2189 GCA_964643065.1 uncultured Gammaproteobacteria bacterium
CCCAAAAGAAAAACTTAGCCCCCACTGCGCACTCTATAGTTCTAGTTTGCTCACGCTTTCTTTTTTAGAGCATCCGCACGCGCAAACTCGCTCTGCTCAAACATGCGCTAGAGCTTTTTTATCCGCAAACTGAACTAGGACGATTGCTCCGCTATGGGGCCGGGGGATTGGATTGATTTCAGCGTTTATAAATAAGTTAAAGATTTTATATTTTTCTTTGAAAACATGTTCTAATCTTCCTGTATTAACCCTGAATACACGATAACAGAAGAAAATTGATTTGCATTTATCTAGCCTTTGTTATTAGATGTTTATGGGTTAATAAAATCTAAAAGGAATTAGATATGAGTAAAATTACGGGCATAATAAAACAGTTTGTGCAATCTCAGGAATTTGGAAATGATTCTGAATTTGTTGAAGCAACTTTTACCTTCGATGTAACAGTAAAAGATAAATTATATTCAGGTTTAAAAGTTTTTGCAAAATTAACAGTGGGCGGTCAATATAATAATCACCCTATGGAAGTTTACTTCCCACCTGACTACAAAGAACCTGATATTAATTGTCCTGAGTTTCATCAAATAATAGAAAACTGCTACAGGTCACAAATAGTTATGCTTGGTGATTCTTCAAATATTATAATGCAGAATAATACTTTCATTATAAATAAGCCTTTCGAAATTAATTCAAAAAACGACCTAGTTTCTGGATGGTAATAGCTTTAAATAAGACATTATGTAGGCTGTAAAGAACATATTTTATTGATTTTTCTATATTTATTTAAAATCTTCAAACTGACTGTTTAAAGGGAAACCTGGGACTTTTCTTCGGCGTTTTGTCAACACCTGATATGCTTTAGCAGATAGGGTGCGCACTGCGCACCATTAGCATACAAGAGCGGGTTTCAACCCAAAAACTCCCCCCTTCCTTTTTCAAATCCAATTAGGTATAATTAGATATTATTAGGTATAATTAGGTATTTTGCGATGGATACAAACTTAAAAATAACCCCCGAAATGCTTTTAATAATCAGCGAGATAGACGAATTTAAAGGCAGGTGGAAGGCTCTTGATAAGCTTTCGCCGGAAATACTGAATGGTCTTAAAAAAGTTGCAACGATTGAAAGCATCGGGTCTTCCAATCGTATTGAAGGCAACAAACTCACTGACAAAGAGGTCGAAGCCTTGTTGTCTCGGATTGACAGGCAGTCTTTTGCTTCAAGAGACGAAGAAGAAGTTGCAGGCTATGCAAACTTAATGGATACCATTTTTGAAGATTGGCAGTTTCTTTCATTTACAGAGAATTATATTAAACAGCTTCACAAAATACTCCTGCAGTATTCGACAAAAGACGAAAAACACAGAGGCGAATATAAAAAACTCCCGAATTCTATAGCGGCTTATGATGCTGACGGCAATCAGATAGGCATTGTCTTTGAAACTGCATCGCCGTTCGAAACTCCTCAAATGATGCTCGAATTAATTGATTGGACAAAGACGGTCCTTGAAGATAAAACACTCCACCCCTTAATAGCAATCGGAATATTTATAGTGAATTTCCTTGCAATTCATCCTTTTCAGGACGGCAACGGAAAGCTTTCGCGCGCCTTAACGGCTCTGCTGTTATTAAAGTCAGGTTACAGCTACACTCCGTATTGTTCGATAGAATCTATTGTTGAAGACAATAAAGAAAGCTATTACAGGGCGCTTCGAGCAACTCAGTCAACTTTAAAAAATAAGACTTCTGCCGATTATGACCCCTGGCTGATGTTTTTTCTCAGAACAATGCGAGGACATAAAATCACATTAGAAAACAAAATCGATTCTGATATTTCATATATTTCGGATTTACCTGCATTGTCAGCTCAAATTATGGAATTAGTCCAAAGACAGGGAAGGATAACAATTTCCGACATTATAGAAAAAATCGGAGCTAATGCAAATACAACTAAAAAGCATCTGTCAGACCTTGTTTCAAAGGGATATCTTCTTAAACACGGCAAAACTCGCGGAGCTTGGTACACCAAATCATAATTTTTTGTATATCAGCAAAAAATACCTGATTATACCTAATTAATTCTTTTTTCTGCTCTAAAAAACGTGCTAAACATAGCTAAAATGTCGTCTTTTTGCGTGTTTTTTGCATACTTTTTTGACGTTTTTTCGCAATTTTGCAACCTGTTTTTTACC
>CAZXPD010000102.1:0-2043 GCA_964643065.1 uncultured Gammaproteobacteria bacterium
CCTTGCATTAAACAGCTGTTGACCGCAATTGTCGCTGTATCTGTTTCCAAAGGAGTTAGTTCAAGCGTTTTTTGGATGAAAGTTTTTCTTGAAATGCCTACAAGCAGTGGGTAACCAATAGATTTAAATTCGGAAATTCTTTTTAATATCTGCATATTATGCTCAAGAGTCTTTCCAAACCCTATGCCGACATCAAGAATAATATTTTTTATTCCTGCATCCGACGCTTCACAAGCCTTTTTAGATAAATAAGAATAGATTTCATCAACTATATCGCCTTCATATGAAGGGTTTAACTGCATGTCAGCAGGAGTTCCTTGACTGTGGCATATGATACAGGGCATTTTAAAACTTGATGCCACAGAAAGCATTTTTTCATCATAATCAAACCCCGAAACGTCATTAATCATGTCCGCTCCGCAGTTCACGGCTTCAAGGGCAACTTTTGAGCTTCTTGTATCAACGCTCAAAGGAATATCAGGATAAATTTTCCTGATTTCTTTTATCACGGGAACTATTCGTTTAATCTGCTCTTCCGGTTCAACCGCTTGAGAAAACGGTCTTGTAGATTCCCCTCCGATATCAATAATATCCGCACCGTCAGCAATCATTTCTCCGGCTGAATTTACTGCTGATTCAAGAGAAAAATGCTCTCCACCGTCTGAAAAAGAGTCGGGAGTTACATTTAAAATACCCACTATATAAGTTTTTCCGTTCAATACAAATTCTCTTGAACCGATTTTGACAGAATTGAGCTTATTAACCGAAATTTTGTCCAATAATTCGTCAGCGAGCAATGAAAGTTTAAATGGCTGGTGTTTAAGATTGTTTGCTATTTTGATAATTTGCGCTTTTGTTGCTCCGAGCAAAGCGTCTGTTTTTTCTATTTTGCCCGTAACTGCTTCTCTGTGCAAAGCCGCATCCGCTCCGACGGATAAAGCGGTTTGTTTTAGTATATTTCCCTGAGCGCAGGAAAGAGCTTTTATTTTCAGCAGAACGAAATCATATTTTAAAAGAGCCTGAGAAATATAACTCTTATCAAAGCCAATGCCCTTTATAACTTCCTCAACATTTTGCCGCGAAATTTGTTTAATTTTAAAGTTTTCTGACATTTTTATTTTTTGGATCCGGTTGTTTTTACCGTCTTATTATTTGAGTTATCTGCAGTCTGCTTCTTCTTCGGATTCAATATTTTTACATTATCTACTTCAATCCACGGGTCATTAAGAGCGTTTGAAAAAACAAGTCCCGTAAATTCGACCTTATCACCGCTTTCTACGTCTATAAGAAGTTTTTCTGCTTTGTCTCTTGATATAATCAGCTTCATTTCCGAAAGCGGAATTACATTAGAACCGGTAACATCAGGACGCCTAATCAGAAAAGAAATGTAATCTTCCGAACTCCTCATTGCCGGTTTGTAGTCCAGCCCCAAAGTCGAAAATTTATCGAATACCGCATTTAATCTGACTTTTTTGTATAAATATTCCGAGGAATTGTTAACAATATCAATAGGATTTGCCACCTGTATATATATGTCCTGTTCAGTTTGAGCATTAACCGTTAAATTAAAATCAGTGAAGGAAAATGCCAACATAAATACAGTTACTAAAAGAAAAATAATATTTTTTATTTTAAGAAACATTTTAAAACCTCTTTTGGATACTTTTTATGCTTTTTAAAATGATATCATTAAAAATTTGTCAAAAGAATATATGAGCCATAAATTAACGGGAGGCAAAACACTTGTTCCGCCTCCCGTTTGAATATGGAATTCCTACTCATCTATATTAATTACCCCTACGGGGCAAATCATTGCCGCAAGCCTCGCATCATCTTCGTTCCCTGTTATGTTTTCTTCAAGAACAAATGCTTTTTTGTCAATTAAAAACACTTCGCTGTTTAAAGTTTCACAAGCACCACAGCCGATACAACCTGAATACATTTCAACTTTCATAGCCCATTCCCCCTAAATAGACTAACATGTAAATTATGTCATTATTTGCGGTAAACTTCATTATCCATGTGTTTAGACAAAAAATTGAA